>JAOZRF010000121.1:4384-7731 GCA_029940245.1 Desulfobacula sp. | reverse complement strand
AATAACAAAATAAGAAATATCAAGGCTGTTCAGAATATCAATCAGCTTTTCCTTTACTTTGTTATCCAGCCCTGCTGTGGGTTCATCCAGCAACAGAACTTCAGGTTCCATGGCCAGCACAGAAGCCAGGGCAACCAGCCTTTTCTGTCCGCCGGACAACTTGTGGATCACAGTTTTTTCAAAAGCAAGGATTCCAAGCCTTTCAAGGGTCTTTCTTGCGATATCAATGGCATCCGATTTAGAAAATCCCAGATTTAACGGCCCAAATGCCACATCATCCAGCACGGTTGGACAGAACAACTGGTCATCGGAATCCTGGAACAATAATCCTATTTTGGAACGAACCAATAAAAAATCTTTTTCATGGTTTAAAACCTTTTCAAACACTTTTATGGTTCCGGAATCCGGTTTGCAAAGCCCCATGATGGTATGCAGCAAAGTGGTTTTGCCGGACCCGTTGGGGGCTATCATCCCAATCCTGTCTTTTTTGTTGATCTCAAGATTCAGATGATCCAGAACCTTTATATCTGAGCCTGGATAAGAAAAGCAGATGTCTTCTAATTTTATCACACTGGAATGATCTATCAATTTTAACCCTTAATAATTTTACGGCCACATAATTTCAAATATGACAAGGCTTAAGCCTGCCACAGATATTCCCATTAAAAAAATTGAGTTTAATCTATTTGGCGGGTAATCGTCAAGGGTATGAAATTTTTGATTAAAGCCACGGCACAACATGGCCTGGTGTACTCTTTGAGCCCGTAAGGAGGCCCGGACAAAAAGCATACCGGCAAGATAAGCAAATGTCTTATAGGAATGCACATTGGTCCCGGGCTTAAATCCTCTGAATTTTGCAGCCCGCAAAAGTCTTTTGTATTCCTCCTCAATAACAAATATGTAACGATAGGTCATCAAAAGAAGAAAAACCATTTTATCGGGCACATAAAGTCGATGAAGCCCATTTCCTAAGGCGGCAATGGTCATTGTGGCAATAAGGGCAGTAAATACCAATAATATGGAAATCGACTTAATGGTGATATTACAAGACAATATAACACCGGGACCTGTAATTTTTAACCAATGATACCGATATAGTATTTCTCCATCAAAGGTTACAGGAAGGATGATCCAGATCATCAAAAGAAACCAGAAAAGGGGTTTTAACCGTTTTAGGACATCGACCCGGTTTAATCCGGCCAGGGTGATTAAAATGATGGAAATAATAAAATAGCCCAGGGCAATGTAAAAGTTATCACAAAGTGCAGCAGCAAAGGAAAGGACAATTGAAGCAATGATTCGTATTTTCGGATCCAGCTTGTGGATAAATGACCGGCCCTCTGCAAATTTTTCTTCAATCATTTATGATTTCTTCCTCTTTTTTAAAACCGTTGCACCAAAGGCCAGCAAAAAAATAATGGCAATACCCCCGATGATTTGAAAAGCAGAAGGACCTTTTTCCAATGCGTTTTTTTCCTTCATAGCAACCTTTAGATCTTCGGTTGTGTGCTCTTTTATCAGTTCTTGTTTTGGAATTCTCCATTGAGCCTTATGGCCGATTCCGGCATCCAGGTTTACAATAAGATCTGACTCAACCTTTTCAGGAATTTTAAACGAGTAATTTCCTTTTGAGTCTGTTCTTCCTTTATGAATCACCCGGCCATTTTCATCAACAACGATGATCGGACAGTCCTTAGCCTTGCTTTTTGATCCAAAACTGCTTTCCGTGTGGATATAACCTTGTTCCACCCAGGCAAACACAATCACCTTATGGGCAAATGCATGGTTTGCAGGGATCAGGGCAAAAATAAGGGCAAGCATCAGTATTCTCTTAATTTTCATTATTTCTTCACCGGTATAATTTCAGGGTATACTTTTAAAAGGAATGAAACACAAAAACCGGTCACAATTCCTTCAATGATCATTACAGGGATGTGAGCTATGATAATGGTAAGGCTTGTTTCAAAAAAATTCTTGTCCGTGAACCATAAAGCCAGGCCCAATAAGAGGGATGAAAGCATGATGGAAACCATACCGGCCAAAAAACCGCCAACAAATGTAAGTGTTGGTGATTTACCCAGCAATGGTCGAAAAAGATAATGGACAAGCACTGCCGGGAAAGCCATTACCACGACATTCACCCCCAATGCCGTCAAGCCTCCATATTGAAAAAGAACGGATTGAAGCAGCAATGCCGTAAGGATTGCCGGGATTGCTGCAAATCCAAGCAGCAATCCCACAATCCCGTTTAAAATCAGATGGACACTTGAAGGCCCGATATTAACATGGATCAATGATGCCACAAAAAAAGCCGAAGCCAGAATAGAGACATGGACAATGTGGTCATAATCAATTTTTTTTAACCCGATTGCCGTACCGGCCAATGCCAGTACGGCACCAGATGCCAAAACCGGACCTGACAGAACACCCTCTGAAATATGCATCTTATTTCTCCTGCCAGTTCTCAAACTTTACCCATAAAACTGCGCCCAACTCTATATCTTTTTCTTCATTATTGTACATCATTTTTTTATCCGATGTATTTAAAGCGGCAAATCCCCACCAGCCGGCAACGGGTGCGCTATATGTAAACACACCATTTTCATCGGCCTTTATGGTCTGGGTTACCATATAATCAGACGGTGCCGAAGCTTTTCTATCCCGATTAAAAAATTCCACTTCAACTTCTGCATAGGGCACAACCTGACCATCAAGCTTGACAATTCCCTGGAACACGTTTGTGCTGTAAAGGCCAAAGGGTTTGGACAAAGGAACAATTTCAGTTTTCAAACCCAATTCTGCGTCCCAGCCCTCATCATTGCCAAATGCGGCTACAATGGTTTTTGTATAGTGAATAATAAAACAATCTTCAGCCGGTTCCCAATATGGCACAGGTTCCATAACAAAGGTATATGTCCCGGGTCTTTTTATGGTATACCCGGCCTTCCAGGCTTGATGATCCATCACTTTTATTTCTTGAAGGCTTGCCTTCAAATCCTTTTTTTTGCCATTCCAGATCACAAAAAAGCCATCCGGTTTTACAAGGGGCATCCCATTCATTTCAAAGGGATGGGAAAAAGAAAGCTGAATATCAATGTTTTTTGAATCCTCCTGCATGACCATGTTGTCTGAAGGGATAACCATTCCAAAATGTGCAAAGGACAGGCCATAGGAAAAACAAATCATCAGCGTTACAATACAAATCAGTTTTAAATTTTTCATTTCATATCTCCTTAAAAATAAAAAACCACAAAGGTATCGGTATTATTGTTACCGAAATTTCAACCTTCGTGGTTTAAATTGTTTACTCAACTTTAGGACTTAAGTTTTTTGGCCGGGGTCAGGCT
>JAOZRF010000121.1:0-4284 GCA_029940245.1 Desulfobacula sp. | reverse complement strand
TAAGGAAAGCCTGACCCCACTCACAGGCTTCTACCTGAATTTACAATTTTATTATCTTTTAAAATTCAATCTGTCAACTAATAAAATAAAAAACGCCGCGAGATTTATTTTTTATGCCAGGATCCATCCGGATTTTGGAAAAATTTTCCCGGCGCTGTTTTTGCGGCTTTTCGCGCGGCCTGAATTTTTTCAACCACAGCTATTGTGGTGTTCTGCTGTTTTGCGAAATAGGTGTAAATCTTTTTTCTATCTTTATTCTCAGCTGCAATAACGGCTTCCTGGTCCCTTTTATCAGTAACAAATCCAAGATAGCCTTTGTTATCTTCTCCAATAATTCCTTTTGTTTTTAAATCGGCAATCACCGGCAGCCGCTGTTTCATCCTGTCTTTAATATCAGATGCCGCCACAAGCTGGGATGAAACAATCAGGCAAAGGATCAGCAAAACATGTATTTTAAAAAATTTGTGTATATTCATACTTCCTCCTATTTTTTGATTTTGTTTTCAGCCGCTTCAATATCATCAAAAAAATCATCAAGGGCTTTTTCAACTCTGACATTCACATCAATTGTAATGTGAATGGGTTTTATTTCAACAGGCTTTATTTCAACTTGATGGCTTGTCTGACAACCTGAAAAAATAAAAAGGTTAAGGAACAATACTATGAAAAACAAATTTCTGGCCATACCCTCTCCTTTTTTAATTTAAAACTGATTTTATTCTATTACCAAATTTTATCACATCATTAAAGGGAAGTTTTAAATTGACATCCAGTTTTATTCCCTGAAATTTTGATCCAGGGCTTGATGCATCTATCCTGACAAATCCTCCCAACTCTTTTTTATACTCAAAGGGTAAAATTTTTGAAGGCTTTCCATCCAGCTCCATCTTGACATCAAGTGCGTTTTCAAATGTGTTAAACACAAGTTTTGCCCATTGATAATCAAAATCTTTTAATGCCTCCCGGGCCAGGTCAAGCTGGGCAAATTGCGGATTGTCCATGGGAATGCCTGCGGTTATCCTGTCTGAGTTCGAAATCACCACTTTACCGCCACTGCCCGGGGTTGAAAACAAGAATCCATTGTCAAATGAAATATTGCCATCTGAATAAACCACGGGAATCCGCCCGTTCAAGGTGCCGCTGCCTTGTGCATCAAATGCGCCCATCTGTTTTAAAAGTTGTGTCATTTCCAACCGGTCACAATAAAAGGTCAATAAATAGGCATTGTCCGGCTGGGGAAATCTAATGGATTCTGTTGAAACAAGCCCGTTACACCACTTGAACCGAATATTTTCCACCAGCAGTGATTTGCCATCTTCAATGGTGAATCGAATCTTTGCATTCTGTATTTTTACTTTATCCACTTCAATTGAATCAATGGTCAAAATTTGTCCTGGAACACTTTCCAATGCCAGAAGGTCATTAAACTCCACTATTGTGTTGATCCCGGCGGCAGAAAAATTCGTATCCGCCATCACTATTTTTCCATCATTGATTTCAACCTGCATAGCGGTTTTTAATTGATGATTTGAAAATGCAGCCTTTCCTCTGGCAGAAATAATCGCATCCACATCTGCTGTCTGAAGCTTTTGCAGGCTTAATTTTTCAATATCTGCAAAATTTAATCTGACAGGATCTGTATTAAAATCTAAAGATGCAGAAAGACCTTTTTCAAACCCGATAATTGATTTGAATTGCGTTTTTAAATTTGGCAGGTTCAAAAGGCCTAATGCTCCGGTTATCTGAAATTCTTTAACACCTGTTTGAAGTATTTTACCGGCAGTGCTCAAGTTATATTGATTATTGTATGAAACTTTCCGGATGGAATACATGCCATATAATTTTTTATCAACGTGTGGATATTGAATGGGAATTTCAATACTCAAATCAGACGCTTTAGTCTTAAATTCAGGAGCTGTGATTTCTCCTTTTGAACCCATTAATGTCATGTTGACCAGGGGTTTATTCTCTTTATCAAGGGAAAACCGTCCAGAAAGATTGACAGCAGGAAAGCTTGATTCCAATAGATCTGATTTGATCCTGATATTGTTTGCAGTTGATGTAAATTTTGAACTGACCCCCTTTCCCCCTTCCGTAAAATCCATAACCATATTCGCCCTTATTTTTGCATCAGAAAATATCAGGCTGTCTTTTTGATGTTGAATTCGGCCCTGGCTCAAGTCAACGGTGATTTGTCCGTCGGCCCTGGATAGCGTGCCAAAAAACCTGGCATTCAATTGAGGATTTTTCAGGGTCCCGGCAATTGATTCATAAACAATTTGATAGGGTTCCGTCTTGCTGTTATGGATGATCAAATCAAAATAATGATTGCTTTTTAAATTAAATGCTAAGACATATTCCATCCGGCTTAGCGGCAGAAAAGAATGGGACAGGCTGAATGTGCCGCTGGCATTTATCTTCTGATCCTCAATGGATAAAGTTGTGGAAAACGCTTTCAGGCTTGCCTCAAATGGGGAGACAAGGCTTGCCTGGGATAAATTTATTTTCCATTTTTTTTGAGGGCAGGTTGTTTCCAGATTAAAATCAGCCGGCCCTTTTAATTGCATCCCGTTTATTTTTTTTGAAATAAACGGGGTAATATGTCCTAAATCAAAGGACTTGCCCTCAATTTTTAAAGACTCAATGCCCTTATTCATATCAACCCTTACAAATGCGTTAATTTTTTCTCCAAAAGGATATAATATTGTATTTACAACTATTTTCCCTTTTTTTGAATCAATTGTTGACAACACATCAAAAGGAATTAAAAATTCTTCATTCAATGCATGCAGGACGATTTTTGCATTCTGCAAAACCATTTTATCCGGCAGAAAAGATAAGAACGCCAAATCAGACGGGCCGGGGCTTTCTTTTGATGTATCGGGCAATGTTAAGCCGTCAAATTTAATTTTGTTGTTCTCATCAAGGTTTGCATGAAGTCTTAACCCGGATATGGTAACTTTTGTAAGATGAATGGATGAAAGATTTTTAATATCATAGTCAATGTTTATTGAATCAATAAACATGGCTTTGCTGATCCGGATTTTGGAAATAAATGTATTCAAAAACCCTATTTTCTGTATATCGAATTCAATATCATTGGTGCCGGAAAATTGCGCTATCCTTTTTTGGATCTGCGGTTCCCCAATAGAGGGAAGATTGATGAACAAAAAAAGGCAGATAAGCACAAATCCCAGGCCAAACCAGGCCATTATGGTTATAATTTTTTTAAATCGCATTTTTAATATTCACCATTAGATACATGTCCCCTTTTGCTCCGTCCGGCATGGATTTGCCCATTCCGGAAAGCTTTAACCGGGTTCCCTGTTTAACTCCGGGCGGAACTTTAACCCGGTACAATGGTTTATAAAAACCCCATGGGATTGTCACCATTTTATTTGTTCCGGCAATGGCTTCAATCGTGTTAATATCAATATTTCCATAAAGATCCGGACTGTCTTGACTGCCGGATGTAACAATCATCTGAAGCTTTGGCGTATGCTTTTTAGTGGTATACCGGCTGATTTTCTGTTTTGAACCTGTTTGTGGCAGATTTTTGTTCACCATTACCAGTGCAATCCCTGCTATAAAACCACCAATATGTGCCCACCAGGCAATGCCGGATCCACTGCCGGATCCTGCTGCATTAAAAAACTGAATTAAAAACCAGAAACCGAGAAAAATAAAGGCCGGTATTTCGACAAACCAGGGGATGATAATGATGGGAATAAGCGTTAAAATCCGTGATTTTGGATACAGCAGAAAATAAGCCCCCATAACCCCGGCAATGGCGCCGCTTGCCCCAATGGTGGGCACCATGGATACAGGATTCAAAAGAAGATGAAAAAATCCTGAAATAATGCCGCAAATCAAATAAAACCCTAAAAATCTTAATGCACCAAAATGTTCTTCGACATTGTCTCCAAATATATATAAAAACCACATATTTCCAATAAAATGTAAGAATCCGCCATGCAGGAACATATAAGAAAAAAAAGAAAATAATTGATTGCCCAGTGAAAAATACTGTGTCATTTCATGGACGGTGTATTTTGCGGGAACCAGTCCATAGGAATAAAAAAAAACTTCATTATCAAATCCGATTTGCATCTGTAGAATAAATACCAGCAGATTAATTCCCACTAAAATATAGGTTACAACGGGAAAACAAGTTGAGACCTGGGTATCTCGAATCGGTATCATTTAACCACTCGCAATATATGATCTCTTTCAAGATCTTGTTTCAATCGTTTTAAAATTTCCATCATTGAGGATTCAGTGATG
>JAOZRF010000120.1:2711-7818 GCA_029940245.1 Desulfobacula sp. | reverse complement strand
TCTGATGCCTATTTTCATCTGGTGTCCTCCTTTATTAACTATAAAAAAACTAAGGGGTATTGATCAATTCCTTCCCTCTTTTAATAGAAATACCGCAAGGAGCATGCCAGTTTCTATTTTAATTCATAATAAAAAAATATATCAATAATTATAAATGGTTATAAAAGTATTATTATAAAACAATTTTTTTTCAGTGTTAAAAAATCGCAGAAATGCGACGGTATAGAGACTCAAAATTGCAGCATTTCAAAAAAAATATTGCCTTTTTAAATCGCCCGTCTATTTTTGGAAGTTCGATCTTAAGTTTGTCAATTTTTCTGAATAATATGCTTTTGTCTATACCAAGATCTTTGGCAGTTGCGTTACGATCATAATTATTTTTCAACTCCCTTATGTTTCCTGGATATTCATGGGCCATAAGGATTCCAAGGACCTCTTTATTTATCCCACGAACAGATTTACCGTGTATTTTATTCAGGCTGGCGATAAAATGATCCACAAGAATGAGGGATGTCCTCCAAAACCCAAAGAAGCTTTACCTGAAACGAAAGACCGGTATCCCCAATTTCATCCAAAAGAATGCCGCCGTTATTTGCAATGGTAAATCGCCCCGGTTTATTCTTTGTTGCATGGATAAAAGGGATCAAGGCGTTTTATGATATCAGATGTTTTTTATTAAATCCTCCTGGTACGCCATAACTATACAGACAAATTTGTAACCAGCTTTATTTCCCCATAAAAAAAGGTTTTCAGTTAAACCTGAAAACCTTTGATATAACGTGGTCGGGACGACAAGATTTGAACTTGTGACCACTTGTCCCCCAGACAAGTGCGCTACCAGACTGCGCTACGCCCCGAATATTTTTAAACAAGGCGTTTTTTACCACCCTTTGAAAAATGTGTCAAGAAATTTCGATAGCAATGTGAAAACCATTGTCTGACTGCTATAAAATCGAAGTACTCAATCCTTCTGTAATGGCAAACTTTGTCAACTCGGCAATACTGTGAATATTCAATTTGTTTTTTAAATGTGCCCGATGGATATCAATTGTTTTAATACTGATATTTAATTTTTCTGCAATGGACCTGCTTGAATGGCCTTCTGCAATCAATTGCAACACCTGCCGCTCCCTTTCCGATAATAATGAAAAACCAGAAACCTGTTTATTATTCTTAGGAGTATGCCCTTTATCTGTAACAAGAGGTTTCACCTCTTTGCAAAAATAGTATTCCCCGGACAAAACCATCTCGATACAGGTCAGCAATTCCTTAAAAGAACAGGATTTTAAAATATAGCCTAAAGCACCGGCTTTTATCATTCCTGTGACATAAATTTTCTCAATGTGCATGGATAGTGCAATAACTTTTATTTCAGGATTTTTAGTCACAATCAGTTTTGTTGCTTCCATCCCGTTAAGCCCGGGCATGCTGATGTCCATGATGACCAAATCAGGCTGATACCGGCTTGCATATTCAATGGCTGCAATGCCGGTATCAGCCTTTGCAACGATTTCAAATTTTTTTTCCATTTCCAGAGAATTAGCCAGTCCATGCTGCAAAATACTGTGATCATCTGCTATAATAATTTTAATTTTTTTCATATCAGCTATCTTTTCCAGGGGAAACAGGAGCCATCAAAATAATTTTTGTTCCTTTCCCAAAATTTGACTCCACTAAAAATTTTCCTTCAAAGTTTTCCATCCGTTCTGAAAGACTTTTTAATCCAAACCCAAAAGAAGCTGATTTTTTTATTGTCTCCACATCAAAACCTGCTCCATGATCCTCAACCCTTACAATTATATTTTCTTTAGTTTGTGATACTTCAATCTCCCCATCGTTACAACCTGAATGTTTTAAAATATTGGTAATCAGCTCATTTACGGCTCTGTATAAAGTCACCTTAACCGCCTGATCCAGATCAACCGGATCCTCAATATTATTGATATATTTAAACCGGCTGTTGTGTTTGACATTTGTCTCCTCTATTAAAAACCCCAATGCAATCTCAATATCAAAATCATCCAGAATGGGAGGACTGAGCTGATAAATCAGGGATCGGATTTCCCTGATAGACTGCTCAATATAATTCTGAATCTCTGAAAGATCCGCTTTATCAATATCCGTATCAGATTCCTGAATATTCTTTAGTTTAAACATGCTCAACGCAAGGGTTTGAGTGACACTATCATGAAGATCAGATGCAATGGCCTTTCTTTCGCTCTCCTCGCTATAGATAAGATGCTCGTTCAATCTTTTAAGCTGAAGTGTTCTTTGTGCAACTGTCTTCTCCAGCTCATCTTTGATGTTTTTGAGTTCATCATTACTTTTTTCAAGTTCAATGGTCCTTAATCTGATCCTGTTTTCAAGCTCCATTGCATGATCTTTTTCAATTTTTTTTAACTTCCTTAATTTTTCCATATATCGCCAAGGCTTTTGTCCAGAGCTATCCCTGTTTTATTTACAGCTATCTGTATATCCGATTTTCCGGCAACAAGAACAAGTTGCCAGTCAACCGACTCAAGAGAGCCTGTTGCCAAAATATATTTTTCATTATTGATCATCAAATTAATAATCCCTTGATTGGTATTGATAATCATGGGAAAAATACTTTGAACGGATTGGAAAAAAGATACCGCCTTAATTTTTTTAAAAATTTCATCGTAGCTTTTAGCCTGTTCAGTTACAATCCGGGACAGATAAAAATTGGACATGCTTTTTATCTGTTTTTCATTCACAGTGTGGGCATAACGCCCAAACTGTGTAAGAGAAGTTTTGTAGATATAAAAAAGAGGTAAAATAATAAGCAATAAAACAATACAGATCAGAGTAAATAATTTTTTGGATAAGGGAAAATTGTACTTTAACACTTTATGCCTTTTTATATTCAATCATTTGATCAAATTCCAAATCATACTTATAGGATATATCAAATTTCAACAAGTCAATTTTAAAAAAAATCATTTTTTGCATTTATCCTGTAAATAAAGAAAAATTTGTTCACGGATAATTTTTTGAACCTGTTGCCGGAAAATGGAAAACAGCATTTTGTTTCCGGCAATGGCTCAATAATTTCTTAAAACAGCTATTTTTCTCCAGCATGGTTTCCAAAGAAGGTATGGCTGAAAAAAAGGCCATGCTTCCAATAACAATCAATTTTGTTTTTGCCCGGGTCATTGCAACATTAAGACGATTGGGGCTGTTTAAAAACTCACTGAGCAGATGATCCGGGTCAGAAGATGTTATACCAAAAATAATAATATCCCTTTCTGCTCCCTGAACCCGTTCAATGGTATCCACAAGCGGAAGCTGAAGATGATCATCTCCCAGCATTTTTCCAAGTCTTTTGATTATGGCATTATTCTGGGCCCTGTGGGGTGAAATCAAAGCCATTTGATCAGGCAATATTCCATAAGTTATTATTAACCTGTGGGCCAGTGCGGCCATTAAACCTGCTTCCATATCAGATTGCTGGAAACATCCCTGATGATCAGTCAACACCAGCACAACAGGCTTTTCAGGATCTAGTATCCTATCATACTGATAAAATACTCCGGAATCTTCAGTGCTCTCATGTAAGGGCTTATTCAGGGCAAGTCTTGCATGGGCATTGGCAGATGCCGGGTGCAGCATGCTTTGATACCAGATTCTGCCGGGAAAGGCACAGATTTCTTTGTTCATGCGATAGGTAATATCAAGGGTTACCTGATGTGACTGTGGATACATGTCCAGAAAATTTGCCAGAATGGATTGGTTTAAAAACAGACCCGAAGATTCCTTGAAATCTTCCCCATAATCCCCCAGCACAATAGGGGGTAGCTGATTAACATCCCCCAGGAACAAAAAATTACCCCGGCTGTAAATAAGGCTCAGCAGAGCCTGGGGAACCGGCACCTGGGAGGCTTCATCAAAAACAATCCAATCAAGGGCCCGGGGAAATTCTTTGTCTTTACTGTCAAAAAGATTATAGAATCCATAACCTGTGGCACCCAGGATCAGCCAGGGCCGATTCAGGATATCATCTGCATCGTCTGCATTATTCAGGAACTCTACAGTCATATCTTTGTGACTTTTTTCATCAATTCTTTCATCGGCATCTATTTTTTCAAATTGCCTGGCCTGACCCCATTTTATACAATTGCCTGGGAAAATGCCCGGCAAATATTGATTCACAAGCCCGGTCACCTTTTTCAATACGGTGTCAATGGCTTGATGGGTCAGGGCGCTCACACCGATGCGAAGGGGCTTTTTAAATTCATGGGCCTGCATGATCAGGGAGATTAAAATCCAAGCCAGCAAATGGGTTTTCCCTGTTCCGGGAGGACCTTGTATCATGCTTGTTCTGTGTTGAAAAGGCAGGGCCAAAGCATTTTTCTGGGAAGCGTTCAGCCCGGTATTATTGTGTCTCAGCCATTTTTTAAGCCAGGACAGAGAATCAGAAGATTGCCTGTCCAAAGCAGATCCCGTGAGCAATTGGTGCAGAGGATGGGACTGATCTCCAGCAAAAAGAGTGGTGGCAACATGGCTCAACTTTGGTAGATTCCAATCGCTGGTATCCTCTTCCAGGGAATATAATAGATGTTTACTTAAATGCATTCTCCCGGATCTGGAGAGAAGGGATATTTCCCCTGCCTCCATATCATATTCAGCCATAATAACAGGAAAACCGCTTTGAATATCAAAAATGCCATGGGGTGCAAGTTTAAGAAAATCTCCCTTACGAAATTTTGAAGGGGCAGTTTGCCGGGAGGGTTTAAGGATATAAAGAAAACGTCCTTCATGATCCAGCCTTGTATAGGCAAAATTCAAATACCCAATGGCCCGTAATTGCATCATCCTTTCTTCAAGTGTCAGTTCCTGGAGTGTTAATATATCATCCTCCTGTAATCGCTGCTCCTCTTTGATAAATCCAAGATAGGGCAAAACCCGGGCATTTTGTTCCAGATTTGTATCCCATTCCCGGATCCATTGACTTTCCAGATAAAGACAGGCCTTTGCATATAGCTCAACCATACTGGAAAGGCTGGATTTGACTATTGATTCCAGCCCAGGTAATTCTATTTTGGGCAATTCTAATCGGGATGATTTTAAAACCCCTGCCCCATTATGT
>JAOZRF010000120.1:0-2701 GCA_029940245.1 Desulfobacula sp. | reverse complement strand
TACAGGGTTTCGGGTTGATCAATATGAGTATTGCAGCCAAACACATGACCCAGGGTAAACAAAGAAATAATTCCCGGTGCCGGCATGTAAAAATGAGCCTTAAAAAGCCTTTGCAGATCTGTCCACGGACAAGGCTGGGTCTGCCATAAAAATTTTGGTTTCTTCCCTTCCTGGGCCTCTCCCCATTCAAGAAGATCCAGCCGGGATTGGGAACCAAAATAAAAAATATGGGGGCCTTTACCATTTAATATGCTCTTTTCCCATGAATCTGAAATCAGGTCGGCAAAGTTTTGCCATGCTTCTTTTCGATCCTGATGGTTTTCCATTATCCAGACATGGGATTCCATTGGCATACCAAGAGGATCCATCGGATCTACCGCCTGCCAGCCTAAGGCCCATGGCAGTCCGGTCAAAGGGTCTTTTTTTATATGGATGAAAAAAGCCCTGGAAATATTACAGGGAAAAAACCGGGTGATTTTTTTTACCAGAAAAATCTGATTTTTTAAAAAGGCGCCACATCGTCCCAAAAGCTGTTTTTTCTGTTTTAAACTAAAACCTGTTTCCATATCCCCAGGATCTTCATCCATAGAATTTTCATTGGTGTCTGATGTTATTTTTTCAAGGGCTGCATGGGTTTGGGCAATGCTGGTCCATCCCATTTGGCGCAATTTCAATAATTCGCCTATAGTTAATCCGGGTAAAAATTGTATATCTTCATTTTCAAGGGCATTGCGATAACAGAATAAAAACCATTCACAGGATATACAATGGGATTGAAGCCTGTGATCTGCCGCAGATGCTGATCGGGATAAAAAAGTGTGGATGGTTTTAAGCAATATGGGAAAACTCGCCAGATACGCTTCAAGGTTAAATTCATGTTTTTCATATTGTATGCTTTTCCCGGATGGACGGGTGATTAAAAATCCCGTCCCTGCCACCCTGGCTTTAATGCCATGGGAATTTATTATTTTTCCCAAAAGCCATGCATAGAATGCAACCTGCCATTTGTGGTGAAACCGTGGGGACGTACTGCTTTTAATATCTCCCACTTGAATTACAGCTCTTTTTTCCCCATTCAATCCTTCTACAGATACGGCAAGAAGATCAGGAATACCTATTCCATTCATAATCAAGCTATGTCCCAAAACTTCCACCTTAAGCAGGCATTGTAAAAGAAAAATAATTTTTGTGGTGCCGATTTCAGGGCCACTATCAGGGGATGTGAGAGTCGGAATTAAAACATTCAGCTTTTCCAGAAAGGCTTTAAATCTCACATCCTGTGATCCTGAGGCTTTCATGGAGATGATATTTGCACCTTGTTTCTTCAAATGCCCCAGCACCTGTTCTTCATGGATGATTCCCCGGTCCATGGAAATTGTCCTGAACATATCATGATCAGGGGCATCCGGATTTGTTGCCGGAAAATCCAGACCAAGGAATTTAAAACAAAACCGCCTGTGGCACTGTGCGTGGAAAAAATAATCACTGACCATGGTGGCAGTGAGAGTAGCGGGATTATCTGAACTAAGACAGGCTTGCCTGCATTGATCTGTATGGAAAAAATTGCGCGGTTCTTCAACGCCGTCTTTTTTTACTTTTTCCTTTTCCCTTTCCAACAAAGAAACTCCGGGCATAATATCAATGGCTAAGGGTTCCACAGTTTTCTGAACAAGACCTCCAAAGGTAAGATTTTCCATGTCACCGGAAATAATGTCTGAACTAGTGTCAAGATAATGGACAAAACCGGCTGCCACCCGATGGTCAAAAAGAAAATCCGTCAATTCCTGTATAAGCAGATCCTTTGGCAGGGTTTTACAAAACAAATTCAAAGGAATAAGGCCGGAAAGTATTTTAATATGTCTTTTAACCCAGATCTGAAACTCTTCCTGGCTGACTGGCAGTTTTAGGTCTTCAAACCTGACACAATGTGAGCATTCCAAACCAATTTCATCAGAACTTATAAAAAGATCCTCCTCCTCAAGCTCCTCCCTGATGGTCCACTCCAGCACCAGGTTACCGGCAGCACCCAGGAAGGTACGATAGCAATAGGGTGCTTTTCTGCCGGGTACAATCTCAATACCATTTTCCAGAACAAGTTTTTTTTCACCCTGTTTAAGCTCCCTTAAAAAAAGCTTTTTGGTCCGGGTAAAAAGGCAGGTTTTATCTTCAATTTTACCGGTCTTAAGGATATCCCCCATGGCCTGGGCCACTTCATAGGAAATATGGGCACCCATGCCAATCCAGGCCAGTTGTTTTTCATTTTTGCCCTTGGAAGGCCTTGCCAGCACTCTTTTTTGTTCACCTGTATCAATCTTTAAAATCCTGAGAAGTCTTCCGGCAATAAAGATTCTATCTCCTATCTCCATTTGGGAAACAAGGGATTGTGGAATATCTGCAATGGCTTTTTCAGATACCTCCAGGACATATTCCACTTCTGCTTCAGGAAAATTTCCCCATATCTTATGATCCAGAAAGTGATTGCGGTATTGCCAGCCCCCTCCAAAAAGTCCCTGGAGTTGAGATCTTTTCACCCAGTGTTTTTTTTCAAGTGATGCAAATACAGAAGGCAAAATTTCATGTTGCTCAGAAAATAGAGATTGCAAAGACGGTAAGGATATTCTTTTTTTTTCATAAAGACAGGATATCACCTGCTGACTCAATACACTGGGTAATGTCCTGGCACCATGGGATTCCATTATTC
>JAOZRF010000119.1 GCA_029940245.1 Desulfobacula sp. | reverse complement strand
CTCTTTACACCACAAACTATTTGACCGCGGGGCATATACTATCTCCGATGATTTGATAATTTTGGTGTCAGATCGGGTAAACGGAACCAAAGGTTTTGAAGAATGGTTGATGAAATTTCACGGGAAAAAATTAAGAATACCTCAGAGAACAATTTATTATCCCGTTCAGGAATATACTGGCTGGCATATAAAAGAAGTATTTCAAGGGGAATCCCGTGAAGTTATAAACGATTATGGATAAAACTACCTATGTGTTATTATGATTTCCGATTCATTACAGGAACAGCCGGAGATGGAAAAATCCACCTTTGCCGAAAAGTATGGAAAGAAATGGTAGGAGATGAAGATTTTTAGGCATCCGATACCCCCTATTTAACAGTCAATGTAAAAGATCAAAACCGCGAATCAGTTACAATTTATTTCATTAGAGATTTGAGTGCCTGGACCCCGCAGCAAGGGGATGAAATGAATTTCGAAAAAGAAAAAATTTTACATCTTTTTTGCGATTCCTTATACGATCCTGCTCCTAAAAATATCTTTATAATTGCTGGAAATGACGGCCAACTCATTGAGACATTCAGGCGCTTTAACGAACAGGACATTGTAAAAAAAGTCAGGGCAGTTATCGAATAACTTTTAGTCGAAGACAAACAATCCATGGAAGGTGTCAGGCTCGATTTTTTTAATATGAGCCGCGGGAATTCATCCTTGGTCTTCCAGAAAGCAATAGAGAGTTTTTTGTCCCACCCTGGATGGAATGAATGTTACAGCCTTTTTCCAGAGGAAAATGAATTTTTTGGCCCTAAATGCCCAATTCGTCACAACTACGAATTGCTTAAGACACCCCTGGTACAATCAAGACTAAAATCCTTAATTAAACTATGTGAATACAACGATCATCATATTCCCCTGAGGCAAATGCTCTTATTATTGACAAATGTGGTACTTGGTCATCCGGAAGTCCGGGATAAGTTAATGATTCCAAATGACATCCCAAGAATCATCGAAAATGATACTGTCGCAAAAGCCAATTTATACAATAATATTTTTGGGGGCAATTTATCAAAAAGGCGACACTCAATTACGGTGTTTGAATATTTTGACAGGTTTCAAATCGGGTTTGAGACCTCAAATCGGATTGATAACATTCTAATTTTTGGAGATGGCGATCCAAATTTTCAAGAATACTATGATGAATTTATTCAAAAAGATCTATTTTATGGGGCGAACAACGCCTATCATGCGGCGAAACAAGAATACCTTGAAGGAAACAATGAAGAGGAATCTTCCCATAATGCCTTTTTACAATTATTGATTGCTCAAAGGCGGGGATTGTTTTTTAAAATACCCGAAGAAATGGCAGATGAGCTAAATTTATGGGAGCTGACTGTTTTTAAATATGCCGGAGAGTTTTTAAAAGATATTGTTAAAACATTAATTGATGAAAAACAGATCAGCACTGTTATTCTTCAAAGGCTCATTAAAGGATTAAATCGCATATTTACCGGAATGCTCATTGATAGCGACAGAGATATTTTTCTTGCCACCAGCGGCAATTACTCCCAAGCCAAAATTTGTAGAATCTTGATTGATAAAATTTCAGTAAAACCCAGTAAGGGAGAAAAGACCACTGTAATATTCGACCAGAATACGAAAAAGGTCTACTTATCTATTCAGCCTAGGATTATTTCGTCGTCTTTCCGATGGGTGCGCATATATTATAAATCCATATTTCCCAAGGTGATAAATATGAAAAGTTCCGAGCTCGTTGGCTCAACTGTTGCTGCATATCTTAGAGAAAAACTTTCCGATCAGGATGAGGATGGTACTGCCCGTTTTCTCATTGACTGTTTAACTGCCGAACAAACGGCAGCCATCGCAATAGAAATTCTTATCCTCACGAAAAATCAAATTTATCTCTTGTGTTGTACAATTCAGATTCTTCTCGTTTGCCCCAATCCATAGTCAGCAAAATAAATGACTTTCATAAAGATGATGCTGAAATGCGCTGTGAAATCATCTTAAGACATAGAGACTGTAAAAAACTAAGGGCTTTATATGAAGAAATTATTAAAGCCTCTGATGATGATCCAGATTCTTTTATTGCCAGTGAAGTAACAAAGGATTTCATGGCAAGGTTACGCATTGGGATCATGGTTGATCAGGCACCTGTACCTGACCCTAAAGATGGCCCACCTGCTGATATGGTTTTTTTACAAGATGTTATTGCCCGACACGCCGAGATTGGATGGTACAAAGAAAATGCAAAACCGATCAGTGAAAATAATTTTATCCCTGCCAGATGGTCGCGAAGAAGACCCTCTGCAACCGATGATATGAAATCAGTAGTATACCTATGCTGCCCTGTACAAAATAGTATAGGATGGACTTTTATATCTGCCTTGACAACCTTTTTTAAAGGGGATTGGGATGGCAATAAGGAATCAAGGCTACTGCCTGCAAGACAATTGGATTTTAACGATAATGAGACAGCGACTATTTTCAAGGAAATACATCATCTTGGAAATTGGGTAATCAATTATGATGAGCTTTTAGATCGGAGACAGCTGATCAACCAAAATGTAAATGTTATCAGATACAAGCAGTTTGCAACCCAAGGCCGAAATATGATCATCTCATCAAAGGCACCTTTGGGGCTATTAAAATCCATGATTTTGAGTCGGATAAAAAATCTGAGTCTTGAAATACCTGAAAACACTCATACCACTCTGGCCGAAAAATTCTTAAACGACGCAATAGGAATATCAGGTGATATTGTATTAAGAGCAGCCAAGAGAGGGCGAAGCGCAAGTGAATTAATGGGGGTTGTGCTTAGTCAATACTTAATCAAACATGAGTTAGGCGCTAAAAAATATCTTGGCTGGTACTTTATATTTATTTCAGGTCCTACAGATAGTCCAGATTGTTCGGAACTTGTAAAAGCTGCTGATTTAGAAGATTCTTTTCAAGAGGTTTTTTCACGACAAGATTTGAGAAGCCTAATTATAAGTTATTTCAATAACACGGATCCTATGCATGTGCGCAGAAAAAATTCAGATCAAAATATTTGGAAGCAACCGAATTATCAAGCTTTATCTGATCAGGTTAATGTCTTGAGTGAAATCGAAAAAACAAAAGAGGTTATCCCTGAAAAAGAACCGGATGTCATTGAACTCGAGGATAAAAAAATTGAAATGGATCGAAGATATAATATTTTGAAACAAAACAGAGTTTCTAATATTTATGATCTAAATAAAAAAGAGGGTGCAACTGAACATCTACCATTTCTTTGGGTTATCCATGACGAGTTTGCGGAATGGATGATGACGGATGATTATTCAAAAGTTGTTTCTAATATTGTTGCAAGATTAGGTGTTAAGGCTCGTGCCGCTGGAATCTTCTTAATTTTTGCAGCACAACGACCTGATAATAGAGTCATGCCGATGCAACTTCGCGCAAACCTCGGGAATCGTCTTATTTTGCGTGTTGACGCTGAAGGCACCTCTGATATTGCCACAGGTGAAAAAGGTGCTGGAGCTGAAAAATTATTAGGCAAAGGACATCTTGCAGCCAAACTTGAGGGCGAAGAAAAAATCATTACTGCGCAAGTGCCTTTTATAAAAACTGAAGAAATAGAGAGCATTGTACGTGGTCTTTTAAACCAAAAACGAAGATCCTAAGAACACAAAAACACTCTTTTAAGTCGGGGACCCAAGACCTCCGAAGACTTTCCGATATAATAATTATTTAAGGGGCGGTTTTCTGTTTTTTATCTGGGAATTGGGAGAGATCGAGACCCTGTTTTTCCCCATTTTCTTGGATTGATAGAGCATTTTGTCAGCTTCATTGATCAAGTCTTCAATACAGGTCTTTGTGCCATCAAAGGAGGCGACTCCCAGGCTGATAGTGTAATAAATGATGTCATTATTATTGGTTCTGACAGAGTTTTGTTCTGTAAGTCTTCTTATCTTTTCTGCAGTTGCTCCGGCACCTTTGTCTGCTGCGTCCGGCAGAATAATAATAAATTCTTCACCGCCATATCTGGCGGCCATATCGACTCCTCTGATGTTTTTGGTTAATATTTCGGCCAGGTGCTGTAATACAGTATCTCCTTGTGCATGTCCGTAATGGTCGTTTATTTTTTTAAAAAAGTCTATGTCGATCATGATGACGGATAGCTGTTTTTTATGCAGAAAGGCATTTTTATATTCCCTCTTGCCGTATTCAATCATGAACCTGCGGTTGTAAAGCCCTGTGAGTTCATCGGTGTTAGCCAGGCGTGCGTTTTTGATGGCACTTTTTACCGCATGACGAAGAGACAGCTGAGTTTGGATTCGGGCAATCAGTTCCAGCCTGTCTATCGGTTTGACCAGATAGTCGTTGGCACCGGATTGAAAGGCTGCAACCATATCATGGTTTTGATTTCTGGCAGTGAGCATTAGAACCGGAAGTTCGTATGTTGTATGGCTTTTACGAATTTCACGGCATACTTCATATCCTGACATACGAGGCATCATGATGTCGAGCAGGATCAGATCAAAATTTTCTGTCTCAATCATCCTAATGGCGTCCAGTCCATTTGTTGCATAGTCGGCCTGGTATCTCTCTATCGAGAGGTAATTCTGAAGCACTTGGATATTTATGGTCTCATCATCCACAATCAGTATTCGTTCACCAGTGTTGTCAGCAGATGTGGTACGCATTTCTTGAATGGATTTGTTCATATCCAGGCAGGTCCTGCTTGAATACATGACAGTTCTGCTGATAATGGCTGGCTCATCACAGGAATTTTCCAAGTTGGCGCTTTTTTTCATCGTAAAAGAAAAGACAGATCCTTTTCCTTCAACAGACTGGAGGCTGATCCGACCGCCCTGAAGCTCTACGAGTTTTTTTGTTATGGGTAAACCCAGGCCTGTTCCCCCATATTGTCTGTCAATGGTGCCGTCTCCTTGTTCAAAGGATCGGAAGATATCATTAAACAGATGTTCCGGGATACCCGTTCCCGTATCCTCTATCAGAACGACAACATGATCTTTTCGTTCTTCCGCGCTGATTTTAACAAAACCCTTTTCAGTAAATTTTACGGCATTGCCGATGAGATTATAGAGTATCTGCTGAAGTCTGTCCTCATCTCCTCTCACCAAGGGGAATGGATCATCAATGGCATTTATGAGTTCAATTTCCTTTAAAGGAATTGTGGTCTGAATGACGGTCAATACCACTGCGACCATTTGTCTCAGGTCGATGTTCTTTTCGGTTATAGCAATCTCTTTGCGCCTGAGTTTTGAATAGTCAAGGATATCGTTTATAAGGCTGGAAAGTCTTTTTGCGCTTGAAGAGATCAATTGTAGATTATCAATTGTTTCTATAGGTAGATTCCCGGTGACGCCATCAATCAGTGAATCGCTGAGGCCTATGATACCATTAATCGGGGTTCTCAATTCATGGGAAGTATTGGCTATAAATTCATCTTTCAGTCCGTCCAGAATTCGAAGTCTCTTTGAAAGGGCTTCGACCATTCTGTGCTCATTGGAGAATTTTATTGCCAGCATGATGGACTGGGCAATAATAAAAAGTGAAAACCCCAGCGTTAGATAATAGCCTGTATTAATGATTTGTAAATAGTGAAGCATGTCATTGGCGACCCCTGTGAAAATAAATAGCAACCCTGCAATAAAAATTAATGAGTATCTGAATCCTTTTACTATCGCATAGATATTCGTTCCTGCCACCAGCAGACAGGAACCTGTGATTATCAGGAGGTATGGTGCAAAGAGGCTGGAATAAACCATGGGTGGAGCAAAGAATGCCAGTGCCAGGTATCCCCCGTGCATGATCATCAGTATCTGATGTGTTTTTTTGGAGGAGAGGGGACGAAAAAAATAATAGGAATAGGCTTGAAACGTCAAGACGCATAAGGGAATTACCGCTGTTGCTATTCTTGAACCTATCCAAAAAGGAAGGTCGGGAAATAGCTGCATCATGAACGTCGTGCCTGTCATTGTGGTCCGTATGGCAATTAATATTGAAAATAAACCGAAATAAAGGAGCTGTTTCTCTTTTCTTCGAAAGGTAAACAACAGAATATGGTAAATACCGGCAAATAAACAGACTGCAACAAGCAGCATCTCTGGGATGATACTGAAAAGATTTTGTTTTCTGATATTTTCAGGGGATCCGATGAAAAAGCTCTGACCTATTCCGGCATTTTCGTGAAGGTGATTTTCTATGTTGAGAAGGATTTCTATTGTACCGCTGTTGTTATAGAAAGTGAAAATCCGTGGACTTAGAAATCGTATACTATCTTTTTTGAAATCCCCATTTCTGCCTGCAGGCTGTCCGTTTATAAATAATTTGTAGTCGGTGAATATCTCAGGTGTCAACAGACTCAGTGGCCGGTTCCTGGTATTCAGCTTAATTAATAGTCTGTAGGAAGCACGGCCCTTGGCAGGGAGAGATAGTCCTTTATATGCTGTCCAGTATTTTGGAACGGTGTAATAACCATCTGGTGCGGGAGACCTCCCTTTAAAATTTTCCGGGAGCTTGATACTGTCCCAAAAAAACTCCCACTTGCCATCCAGTCTTACATTACCGTCCTGGTAAAGATCATGCCCGGAGATATCCAGCAACCCTGTCCGTGCTTCAGGCTGCATCTGTTCAGCCCATACCCTGCTTGTAAAGGTGACTAGTAGTATGAGAACAATAAAAACAGTTGGGAGCAGGATGCGGTGCATGACTTAATCCTCTATTTTTCTACAGAACCAGGTGAACGGGGTTGATATCTTGTTTAGATGTATCCTTTTGAGCAAGCTTTGATTTAAATAGTAACGAAACTTTCTAATGGTGGTTTCAGCTTGCTCAGCCACTTGTCCGATTTGGAGTAGTTTGTATTTTTCAAAACCCATGGACCATGCGTACTATACGGTAACTGTACTGTCAATTGCAAAATTGGAATTCATAATAACATTCCATGCACATTTGGAAAGTTTTGCCAGTAATTTGCGGCCATAGAGAAAATAAATCCGCAGACGTTTGGGAATATAAAGACCCCGCCGCCAGCCCCGCCCCAATTTTATATGAAAGAGTTTTGAAATGCTGTTATTTCAAAACGTTACAAATGGTCAAACCTTTTGGTATTTTGATCATTGTCTTTCATGTTTTGTTGTGTCCGCCAGGGCATGGATGTTATTATATACTGATAAAAGTTTTGACTCAACAGGAACTATGGGGTATTTTTAAAGATACTAAAAGAATACTTCAACAGAATTGTGGCGGAAGACTTTATGCAAAAAGGAGAATAATGTCATGAAGAGAACAGAACATTTGCTTTCAAGGATAACAATAAATCCCAAAAGAATGCTTGGGAAACCGACAATAAGGGGTATGCGAATCACTGTAGAACAAATACTCAGGGCACTTTCAGCCGGTATCTCTGAAAATGAACTACTTGAAGAGTATCCTGAGCTTGAGAAAAAAGATTTTCAAGCTGTATTCGCGTATGCAACAGGGTTGGTCGAAGAAGAGCAAGTTTTTCCAGTACAAGTTTCCGCATGAATTCAATAGAATTAAAATTCCTTATTGATGTAGGTGTTGGCAAAGGCATAGAAGATTATCTCCATGCAGAGGGCTATGACATCAAAGCTGTTCGGGATATTGATCCTTGTATGGAAGATAAGAATATTATTCGAACTGCCTTTTTAGAGAATCGTATGGTTATAACAATGGATAAAGATTTTGGAGAGTTGGTTTACCATTCTTCAATGAAACATAGTGGGATTTTGCTACTTAGGCTGGAAGATGCTACCGGCTCTAAAAAATTAAAAGTGTTAA
>JAOZRF010000118.1 GCA_029940245.1 Desulfobacula sp. | reverse complement strand
CAGCCTTTCTCTTCGCCAGGCGACAAGAAACGAATTGCTCACAAGTTTATTAGCTCGTTGTCCCATAACAGTTGATAATTACCAAGGTGAGCGAAAATATATCATGGACAGACGAGGGGAAGGTGTTCCCATTATCCTGTCCGAGAGCGAAGTACTTTCAGGAAAAAGGCCGGAATACCGTTTGCTGGATGATGCAGAATTGATGCTGACGATTTTCGCTGCTAACCCGCCTTTTGAAATTGAGTAGTGGTATATTCATGAGGAAAATTTATGTTTAAGTAAATCAAATGAATAAGGATTTATTTTAGCAGGTGAAAATTTTATTTTCCGTGATACTTAAAAAATTGCTGCCTTTGTCCGTTATATGGACAACACTTTCAATACCGGCTGCAAATTCATGTTCAAAGATAAATTTGGGCTCAACTGCAAAGACCATTCCTGGTTTTAAAATGGTTTTTCTGTTTTTTGCAAGTATAGGATTTTCAACAAGCTCAAGCCCGATCCCATGACCGATAAAATTGGATTTCAGATCAGGCAGTCCTAAAAACTGATCTTCAAACCCCAATTTTTTTGAAGTGTTTACAGCAGTCTCAAATATCTCGGCAATTGCAATGCCGGGTGCCATCTTATCTAAAAGGGTATGAAGGATTTCTATGGATGCAAGGGATGCTGTCCTAGCTTTTTCCGGCATTTTTCCGATAACAAACATTCTGGATTCGTCAATATGATAGCCGTCTACAATGGTTCCAAAATCAATTAGAATGGGTTCATTTTCCTGGATAAGTTTTGGGCCGGCACCGTATGGATACGCATTTGACATACCTGTGCCGCACAAGGGGGAATCAAGTCCTCCTGGAAGCCCGCCGCTTTTGCCGCTCAGCAGATGAAAGGGATATACTTCAGATCGGTAATGCCGGCCCAGGAGTTTTCCCGAATGACCAAGGGTTCTTGAAAATGCTTCAAACATACCGCAAAAGGCCATTTCTGAAATTCCGGGGGTTAACGAGGTTTCCATAAATCTAAAAGTCTGTTCTGATACCATGGCTGATTTTTTCATCTGATCAAGCTCCCAGTCAGACTTTATCTGTCTACAGTCTTCAATGGCAGGCGAAGCGTCCACAAAGGAAGTTGAATTAAAAAGGTTCTGGTAGAAGAAAAAATCTTTTATGGGGACAACATCAAAGGCAAGACCACAGGTTAAAGGATGCTTTTTAAACAATGATTCAATCAATTTGGGGATTTCTTTGATGGATTGAATGGACTCAATATGCTTTATTGCAGTCTCATGTTGAACCCGGGGAAGATAACGTTTAACAAAAAGGACAGGATCATGATCTTTTTCAATATAGAGGTAACAATCCTGGGCAGTCCCGGAAAAATAATAGATATCCGGTTTGTGAGTCAAAAACAGGGCATCCAGGCCCTGGATATCCATTTGATGTTTAAGGGCAAAAATTCTGGCAAAGATTTCGCTGGCTGGTGTGGGGTCAAAAGGGTATGGTGTCATAAGTTTTTTTCACATCCTGATAAATTTTTTTTAGTCACAAGCGATCAATACTTTCATAAGGATTTGAAAATTTCAATGGTAATCCTCAACTCGTGTGCAATTATTTAAAAAATAAAGACCGTCTTAACTTGCCAAACTGGTGATAGAATGTTTATACTTATTCGCTGTTTTAAAGTTTGGATAAACGTATTCAAAAAGGATTTAAATATAAATATGAATAATTCTGTAAAATTTTTGCCTTATAATACCATTGTTAAGGTTGATGATAATGCAAGTTTGATCCGGGCGGCCATGGAGGCCGGTATTCACATTAACGCATCCTGCGGTGGCACGGGTGTCTGTGGCAAATGCAGGGTTTTGATTGAACAGGGGAAGGTTGAAGGCGGGATTTCAGAGCAACTTTCACAAGAAGACCAGGAAAAAGGGTATCGCTTGGCATGCCTGTCAAAAGTCACTTCTGATCTTGTGGTGAGAATTCCTGTGGAGTCTGAGATAGATACCAGTCGTTTGAACGTACATGCGGGTAGCCGGCATACGGCAAAAGTCATGTATTCAAATATTGACGAACTCCGGCAGGACGGGTTGTTTATTCCTCCCGTGGAAAAAATCTATCTTGAACTGGACCCGGCAACGGCTGAAGATAATCAGGCAGATGTGACAAGAATTATAAACCATCTTCTTTTTAAACATGATGAGCACCGCCTGACCATGAATTTGGATCTTATCCGGAAAGTTCCTGATATTATAAGGCAGGGGGATTTCAAGGTTACAGCAACCATAATGAGACCAGTAAGAGAAGATGGCAAAAATGAAATAGTCAACATTGAACCCTTTGACACAAGTAACAGGAATTTTGCCATTGCAGTGGATATCGGTACAACCACTGTTTTTGGACAGGTCCTTGATCTGCAGACAGGAGAGATCCTTTCCGAGCACGGAGAATTCAACAGCCAGATCAGTTATGGCGAGGATATCATCTCAAGGATTATTTTTGCTGAAAAGGATGACGGCCTTGAAATTCTTCATCAAAAAGTGATTGAAATTATTAATGAAATTATTGAGAAAATAATTAAAAAAGCAAAAATCGGCAGGCATGAAGTGACCACCATTACCCTTGCCGGTAATTCCACCATGACCCAGCTGCTCTTGAAAATAAATCCCAGTTACATTCGTCGTGATCCTTATGTACCGGCATCTATAATGTATCCGCCCTTTCATGCATCAGATATCGGGATAGCACTTGCCGACCATACCATTGCTTTGATCTATCCCGGGGTTTCAAGCTATGTCGGCGGTGATATCGTTGCAGGTATTATGGCCTCTGGAATGTACAGAAGTCACGAACTGACATTATACATGGATATAGGAACCAATGCGGAAATTGCCATTGGCCATAAGGACTGGATGGTCTGTACAGCAGCTTCTGCCGGCCCTGCATTTGAGGGAGGGGGCGTAAAATTCGGCATGAGGGCTACCAAAGGGGCTATTGAAGATTTTTCCATAAATCCTTTTACCTATGAACCCATGATCATCACTGTTGGGGATAAAAAGGCAAAGGGGATCTGTGGTTCCGGCATGATTACCATTACGGCAAAGCTTCTGGAAACAGGTGTCATTGATTCCCGGGGCAAGTTTAACCAGTCTCTTGATACCCCGAGAATCCGCAAGACAGACGATATCTGGGAATATGTTATTGTATATAAGGAAAATACCCAGATAGACAGGGATATTGCCATTACAGAACCTGATCTTGATAACCTGATCCGGGCCAAGGGCGCCATGTACAGCGCGGCCCTGACCCTGCTGGAAGAAATCGGGTTGAAAATCAATGATATTGAAAGGATCATTCTTGCCGGTGGATTCGGCAGTTACATTGATCTTGAAAGTGCTATTACCATTGGCCTTTTACCTGAAATTGATCCTGAGAAAGTCACTTATCTGGGCAATGGCTCCCTTTTGGGCTGTAAGATCAATTCTTTAACCAATGCACTTCGCAGGGATGTGGGAAAGGTTGTCAATATGATGACAAACTTTGAAATGGCTTCCACTCCATCTTATATGGATCACTATATGGGGGCATTATTTTTGCCCCATACAGAACTTAATTATTTCCCAAAAGTAAAAGCACGCCTGGAGAAACTGCGTAAATGATGGCAAAAAAAGGGTTCGTTCGCAGTATTGTAGTCGAAAACCCGAGTTTAAACAATAATACAGCAGATGCCCAAAGGCTTGAACAATGCCTTTTGGATGAGCTGGGTACGGATTACATAAAAATTCCTTTATCAATCCTCAAAAAACTGCCTTCAAATTTAAGATCATGGGGTTTTCGGGCAAAGGCTGTTCTGTTTAAAGACCGGCACTCCTGGATACTGGTGGATCTTTTGAATTCAATGTCTGACAATCCCGTGCTTGGGACAGCCGTTGATATCGGCACCACAAGGATTGTGGTATCGCTGATTGATCTTGAAACAGGAGTTGAGATTGGCCGGAAAGGGTTTGATAACCCCCAGGCAGCTATAGGACCCGATGTCCTTGCAAGGATTCATTATTCCAGTAAAAAAACCGGGCTTGCGGAATTGAACAATCTTGTTATTGATTCTGTAAATTTTAATATATCAGCTCTGTGTAAAGAACATGGATACAAAAAAGAAGATGTTTATCTTTTTACGGGTGCCGGCAATACTGCCATGACCCATTTGTTTTTAGGGATAGAAGCTATTGAGATCATAAAAGAACCCTATATCCCCTGTGTGAATATCCCGGATACCCAGCCGGCAGTAAATTTAAACCTTGATATTAATAAAAATGCACTAGCGTTTCTTTTCCCCAATATCGGGTCTTATTTTGGCGGAGACCTTATTTCCGGCATTCTTTTTTCAGGCCTTGATCAAAAACAAGACACCTGCATCGTGGTGGATGTGGGCACCAATGCAGAGATTGTTGTGGGAAACAAAGACTGGCTTATTGCCTGTGCCGGTGCTGCCGGACCGGCACTGGAAGGCGGGGTCAGTAAAATGGGCATGACGGCAAAACCGGGCGTGATTGATCAGGTATGGATTGACCCGGATTCCCGGGATCTTATGATTCATGCCATTGATGAAATAAATCCTGTCGGCATCTGTGGTTCCGGTATGATTGATCTTGCAGCAGGACTTTTTTTATCAAAACGCATTGATATCCAGGGGAAATTTTCCAGACAAATTTGTGGAGAGCAATTGTTTGAAAAAGATGGGATAAATCATTTTATTCTTGTGGATGAAAACCATTCCGGCACAGGGGAAGCCATAAGTTTAAGCCAGGTGGACTTAAATTCTCTGACCAGTTCAAAGGCTGCCATGTATACCATCCTGGAGGTGATTGTAAAAAACACTGCCGGTCTTGAATTCTCGGACCTGGAAAAATTTTACGTGGCAGGAACCTTTGGATCATTCATTAATCCTGTGTCTGCCATATCCATCGGCATGCTTCCGGATATTCCCCTGGAAACCTTTGAAGTCCTGGGCAACAGCTCCCTTGGCGGGGCAAAGGAGTTACTGAAAGACCCGGATGCCTTTGAAAGGATTATGAAGATCCGTCAATCCATTACCTATATTGAACTCAATGTGAACCAGGAATTTATGAATATGTTTTCCGGTGCCAAGTTCTACCCCCATACAGACGCTTCAAGGTTTCCATCTTTACAGAATAAAATTTAAAATAAAATATTGGGTAAAAATATTAGTGTTTTGTCAGGCTTGACTAATACCTTTTAATGTTAAATAATTGATAAAAAGCTTAAAATTATTGGAAGATTACTCCCATTGAACACGCCATATGAAAATTTTTAAGGAAATAAAAGGCTATGAAAAAAATAGTCGAGTGTGTACCAAATTTCAGTGAAGGCCGGAACAGGGAAACCATAGATGCCATAGCAGATGCCATAAGACAGATCAACGGCTGCCGTCTTCTGGATGTTGATCCTGGAAAATCCACAAACAGAACGGTCTATACCTTTGTCGGGTCGCCTGAAGCGGTTATCGAAGGTGCCCTGAATTCAGCCAGGGTTGCAAGACAAAAAATTGATATGAGAACCCATAAGGGTGAACATCATCGCATGGGCGCCATGGATGTCTGTCCCTTTATTCCCGTGGCCAATGTCACCATGGAAGAGTGTGTCGATATCTCCAGGGAGTTTGGCAGGCGGGTTGCTGATGAACTTGGTATCCCGATTTATCTGTACGAGGAGTCTGCAACCCTTGAATACAGGAAAAAACTTCCCCAGATAAGAGAAGGCCAGTATGAAGGATTAGAAAGCAGGATTACAACGTCTGAGTGGAAACCTGATTTCGGACCTGCTAAATTTGTTCCAGACTGGGGGGCAACTGTAACAGGAGCCCGGTTTTTTCTGATTGCCTACAATGTAAATCTTTTATCCACACCCAACCAGGCCCACAGAATTGCCTTAAATCTTCGTGAGGCCGGTCGTGGCGTTGATGAACCCGGTCGGCTCAAAGAAGTTAAGGGCATGGGATGGTATGTCCAGGATTATAATCTTGCCCAGGTCACGGTTAACCTGAACAATTATCATGTCACCCCACCCCATGTTTTGTTTGAAGAAGTCAAAAAGGATGCAAAAGATCTGAATATAGCCGTTACCGGGTCTGAAATTGTGGGGGTGGTGCCTTTGGAAGCGATCCTCATGGCAGCGGATTATTATATTGAAAAAGAAGATCTCTTTATTCTGGATGAAGACCAGAAGGTCAGGCTTGCCATTGAACGATTGGGTCTTTCTTCTGTTGCTTTGTTTAACCCGAAGGAAAAAATTATTGAATATATTATTGCCGAAGAAAAAAACGAACCATTGGCAGGTCTTTCGGTTAGACAATTTATTGAAGAAGTGGCAAGGAGAAGTTCCGCCCCGGGCGGCGGGTCTGCTTCTGCTGCTATTGCTGCCCTGGGAGCGGGTCTTGGTTCCATGGTGGCAAAACTCACCCTGGGGGTTCGTAAATTTGAGGACCTGGATGGAAAAATGCGTCAATTTGCCCAGCCCCTGCATCATGCGGCCAAAGAACTGATTCCCATGATTGATGCAGATACAAATGCCTTTAATGATTATGTGGAAGCTCTGGGTCTGCCTTCTGACACAAAAGAGGAAAAAAAAGAAAAACAGGAAAAATTGCAGCAGGGATTGAAAAAAGCCATTGATATTCCCCTGACCACAATGAAGCTTGCCGATGCTGCCTGGGATGCCATGGCAGGGATTGCCCAACATGGCAATATCGCATCAAAATCAGATGTTGAAGTAGGGGCAAAAGCTATGGAAACAGGCATCTGGGGAGCCTATAAAAATGTCATGATTAATATGACGGACATTACGGATGAAACCTTTAAAAAAGATACCATCAAGCTTGCAGAAGACATGAGAATAAGGGCAGAACATCAATGCAGAAAAGTGTTGAAAGTTTTAGAGAATCGGAAGTCCTAATGTTTTTTCCTTCTTGCTTTTGTCTTTGTCCAGGATATCTACCGCTAAAAACATAAATCAAGGAGGGCCTATGGCAGAAGAATTAAAGCCGGGATGTGCGCGACCCACGGGTGGGCCGGTAGGAAAAATGCCGACTGAATCCACAACTGTAACAGAAACCGAAAAAAAGGAGATTGCAAAGATGATACAAGTCGGGAAAAAAGCGCCGGATTTTACGGCCCCAGGTTATCAGAAAGGAAAATTTGTTAATATAAAATTATCAGAATACTTAGGTAAATGGGTCCTTTTGTGTTTTTATCCAGGTGATTTTACATTTGTCTGAGCAACGGAAATTTCAGCAGTTGCTGAAAAACATGGGGATTTCCAAAAGCTTGGGGTAGAAATTTTGTCCATGAGTATTGACAGTATGTTTGTACACAAAATGTGGGATGATTATGAACTTTCCAAAATGGTGGATGGCGGCGTTCCTTTCCCCATGCTGTCTGATGCAGGCGGCAGAGTGGGAAAAATCTATGGTGTTTATGATGAAGATGCCGGGGTTGAGACACGGGGCAGGTTTATTATTGATCCGGACGGCGTTGTTCAAGGATATGAGGTGCTGACTCCCTCTGTGGGAAGAAATGTGAATGAAACCTTCCGTCAGGTTCAGGCGTTTCAGCTTGTAAGGGAATCAAAGGGTACCCAGGCAACGCCATCGGGCTGGAAACCAGGCAAGCCGGTTCTCACACCCGGTCCTGAGCTTGTGGGTAATGTATGGAAGGAATGGAAAACCAGAATGGCCTTTGATTAAAAATCAAGGTTTGTACAACACTGCAATTGATGACCGCCTGGAAGGCTGAGCGTGTTGTCATAAAGATTTTTT
>JAOZRF010000117.1 GCA_029940245.1 Desulfobacula sp. | reverse complement strand
GTTTAAAGGCACGGTTGATGCTGAGCCTTTATTTTTATCCGGGCATATGGATACAGTCGGTCCGGGAAAAGGTATAAAAGTCCGGTTTGAAGATGGTATTTTTAGAAGTGATGGAACGACTATCCTGGGTGCGGATGATAAATCCGCCCTTGCCATTATTCTTGAGGTCATGGATGTAATTTTTGAAAACAAAATTGATTACCCGCCGGTTGAAATTATTTTTACGGTTTGTGAAGAAATCGGTCTTTTAGGGGCAAAATATTTTGATTATTCTTTAATGGATTCAAAGTTCGGATATATTCTTGATTCAACCGATACACAGGGGATTGTTACAAAAGCACCTGCTGCCAATAAAATTACCATAAAAATATATGGCAAGGCTGCCCATGCAGGTGCAGCACCCGAAAACGGGATCAATGCTATTATGGTCGCATCAAAAGCCATTTCCGAGCTTAATTTGGGTCGGATTGATGAAGAGACCACCTGTAATCTTGGCATCATTAAAGGCGGGGTTGCCACCAATATTGTTCCTGAATTTGTTGAAATCCACGGGGAAGCCAGAAGCCATGATGCTGAAAAACTAAAAACAGTTACAGACAATATTGTAGCTGCATTTTACGCTGCCGCAGAACGATTCAAAAATGATTCAGGCCTTCCCAGGATAGAGGCCATTGTTGAAAATGATTTTACCCCGACAAATATTTCTGAAGATCACAGGACCATTAAACTTGCCGGGAAAGCAGCCCGGAATCTTGGTACCACTTTGGAAAGCAAGACCACCGGCGGTGGCGCAGATGCCAATGTTTTTTTTGGCAAAGGCATTATGGCAGGGGTTCTTGGAACCGGCATGACCAATGTTCACACCTTAAATGAATCTGTTGACATCAAGGATATGGAGGCTACAGCAAGGTTGGTCATTGAGATTTTAAAGGTTCATGCCGCAGGAGAAATTTAAGGGTGATTGCATATTTTGATATGTTTTCCGGTATCAGCGGTGATATGACTCTTGGTGCATTGATTGACTCAGGTGTGCCGCTTGACTGGTTAAACAAAAAATTAGATCATATTTTAAATGGATTTCAATTAAAGACACATGTTGTTTACAAGCACCATTTAAAAGCTATAGATCTTTTTGTAGAAGTCTTTGATGAGGGCAGGGCATCACGCAATTATCATGAGATCAAGGTGTTGATTGAGAATTCCAGTCTGCCTGAAAAGGTTAAAATGAACAGCCTTTCAGCTTTTCAAAAAATAGCCCTGGCCGAGTCCCATATTCATGGTAAAGATATTGAAACAATTCACTTCCATGAAATCGGCGGCATTGATTCCATTGTTGATATTATTGGTTCTTTTCTTTGTGTGGAATATCTTGGCATTGAAAAGGTATACGCATCATCTATTCCTCTGGGTTCCGGATTTGTGACCTGTGCCCATGGAAAAATACCCGTTCCTGTTCCTGCAACCATGGCCATTTTAAAAGATGTTCCGGTACGACCTTCTGATGCAACAACCGAGATCGTCACCCCGACAGGGGCGGCTATTATTGCTACCCTTGCCTCATCATTCGGGAAAATGCCGGAAATGATCATAAAACAAGTCGGTTATGGTTCAGGTAAAAGAGATACAGGATCAGGCCTTCCCAATCTGCTGCGCATTATTCTGGGAGAACCCCGGGTCCATGAAAAGAAAAATAAAACAGGTGTTCACAAAGAAGTCATCCATGTTGTCAAAACAAATGTGGATGATACAATCCCTGAGGTTCTGGGATTTTTAATGGAAACCCTGTTTGAAAACAAGGCACTTGATGTCTGTTATATTCCGGTTCAAATGAAAAAAAACAGGCCCGGGATTCAGCTTGAGGTGATATGTCGAAAACAGGAACTGGATAATATTGTTCAAATTATACTTGCCCAGACAACAAGCATTGGCGTGAGGCATTATGAATGCGAGCGGTCTTTTCTTTTAAGAGAAAAAGCCTTTGTTGAAACTTTTTTTGGAAAATTACAGGTCAAAAAAATCATTAATCCAGACAATAGTATTCGGTTTGTTCCGGAATATGATATTGCAAAAAAACTGGCAAAGGAAAAAAAGATTCCTTTAAAAGATGTTTATACCCGGATTTTATCTGATGCAAATTCTCTTGAGCCAATCCTCTTGACAGGGACTGATGCAGAATATAGAACTGCTAAATGATCTTAAACCAGAAACTCATAATGTTTATTGCCACAGGATGCTGTTCAGGTAGAATCCCTTTTGCACCAGGTACCTTTGGAACCATTGCAGCGATTCCTTTTGTACTTGTTTTTTTAATTGTCCCCGCATCTTTTATTGGGGTTTATATTGCAGGCTTGATCCTTATCGCCGTTTATTTTTCAGATCAGGCTGAAAAGATCCTGGGGAAGAAAGATCCAGGCTGTATCGTTATTGACGAAATTGCAGGATATGTTGTAACCATGTCCTGGGTTCCTGTTAATATCTATACGATTGTGGCCGGGTTTTTTTTATTCAGGTTTTTTGATATTGTCAAACCTGGACCTGTGAAATATTTTGAAAATAATTTTTCAGGTGGTGCAGGAATAGTTCTGGATGATATTATGGCAGGTATTTTATCTGCATTTGTTTTAAAAATTTTATATTTATCAGGCATATTTTAGGAGAATAGGGATGGATAAAAATTTGGAAAAGGAAAAGGCTGTAAAATCAGCAATGAGCCAGATTGAACGTCAATTTGGAAAAGGATCTATCATGAAACTGGGCGGCAGGGCAATTGAAGTTGTTCCCGTTATACGATCAGGTTCCCTTGCACTGGACAAGGCGCTTGGGGTTGGCGGATATCCAAGGGGCAGGGTGATTGAAATATATGGTCCTGAATCATCAGGAAAGACGACCCTGGCACTTCATGCCGTTGCCGAGGCGCAAAAAGATGGCGGGATCGCAGCCTTTATTGATGCCGAGCATGCCCTGGATGTAGCCTATGCCAAACGGCTTGGAGTGAATTGTGATGAACTTTTAGTGTCCCAGCCCGATACAGGGGAGCAGGCCCTTGAAATTGCAGACATGCTGGTCAGAAGCGGTGGTGTTGATATCATGGTTGTGGACTCTGTGGCAGCACTTGTGCCAAGAGCTGAGATTGAAGGAGAAATGGGAGATTCCCATATGGGACTTCAGGCACGGTTGATGTCCCAGGCTTTAAGAAAGCTTGCCGGCACCATCGGCAAAACCAATACCATCATTATTTTTATCAACCAGATTCGGATGAAAATCGGTGTGGTCTATGGGAATCCTGAAACCACCACGGGTGGTAATGCCTTGAAATTTTATGCTTCCATGCGCCTTGAAATAAGAAGGGCTGCTCCCATAAAAGAGGGGCAGGAAATCATTGGTAACCGGACCAAGGTAAAGGTTGTGAAGAATAAACTTGCACCACCATTCAAAGATATTGAGTTTGATCTCATGTATGGGGAAGGTATTTCACGAACAGGAGACCTGCTTGATATGGGTGTTGACCTTGAAATTGTTGACAAGAGCGGATCATGGTATTCATTTGAAGGCGAAAGAATCGGTCAGGGAAGAGAGAATGTCAAAATATTTTTAATTGACAACCCAGACATATTTGAAAAAATCAATCTTAAGGTTCGAGAAAAGCTGGGGATTGCAATGCCTGGCAGCAATGATAAAAAAAAAGAAACCAAAGCGCAGTAAAGCATAATGCTCAAGTGATTTAGGAGTTGTGATATGACAGGCAATGAAGCCAGAAAAATTTTTATAGATTATTTCAAAAAACACAATCACCAGCAGATAAGATCTTCTTCCCTTGTGCCTCAGGATGATCCGAGCCTTTTGTTTGTAAATGCCGGAATGGTGCAGTTCAAAAGGGTATTCACCGGGGATGAGAAAAAAGAGTATTCAATGGCGGTAACTGCCCAGAAATGTGTCAGGGCCGGTGGAAAACACAATGATCTTGAAAATGTCGGATATACGGCACGGCATCACACTTTTTTTGAAATGCTGGGCAATTTTTCTTTTGGCGAATATTTCAAGGAAAAAGCCATTGATTTTGCCTGGGATCTTCTCACCAATGGGTATGGGTTTGACAAAGAAAAACTCTGGGTATCTGTTTTTCATGAAGATGATGAAGCCTATAATATATGGCGGGATCAGGTTGGTGTGCCAGAGGAAAGAATTGTAAGACTGGGCGAGGAAGACAATTTCTGGGCCATGGGGGATACAGGGCCATGCGGACCCTGCAGTGAAATTCATATTGACCGGGGCCCAGAGTTTGGCTGCGACAGGAAAGATTGTGCTGTGGGGTGTGATTGTGACCGGTGGCTGGAACTATGGAACCTTGTTTTCATGCAGTTTGAAAAAGATGAGCAGGGCAATATGACACCATTGCCAAAACCAAGTATAGATACCGGCCTGGGGCTTGAAAGGGTGATTTCCGTTCTTCAGGGGGTTCCCACAAATTATGACACGGACCTGTTTATCCCCATTATGGAAAAAGTGGGCCGGCTTTCCAATAAAAAACGCCATGACTCTAATCTGGTTGAAGTGGCCATGAAAGTGATTGCCGATCATTCCAGGGCAACTGCTTTTCTGATCTGTGATGGCGTTATGCCTTCTAATGAAGGTCGCGGGTATGTACTTCGACGTATTATGAGGCGGGCCATCCGGTATGGAAGAAGCATCGGGCTTGTCAAGCCGTTTTTGCATGAAACGGTACGGACAGTTTTTACGATTATGGATGAGGCTTATCCTGAGCTTAAAGACTCTTCTGCCTTTATTTTGAATGTGGTGAAAAATGAAGAGGAAAAGTTTCTTGAAACCCTGGGTTCGGGTATGAAACTTTTAGAAACAGTAATTGAAGATCTTCCAGAGCGAGATGGTCGTGTTTTTGTAAAAGATGGGAAAGAATTTGTATCAAAAAGAGAAATTCCCGGGGATGTGATTTTTAAACTCTACGATACCTTTGGATTTCCCGTGGACATCATTATCGACCATGTTAAAGAGATGGATATTGATCTTGATATGGAAGGGTTTGAGAGAGATATGGCCCAGCAGAAAGCAAGGTCAAAGTCTATGAAAAAATTTACAGGCGTAGGCGTTGCCTATAAAGCCCTGACTTCACAAGGAGTGAAAACCGATTTTAAAGGCTATGACACTATTGAGGGAGAATCCAGGGTGCTTCTCATTGTCAAGGATGAGAAAGAAATTGAAACAGCCCAAAAAGGTGATGTCCTGGAAATTGTCACTGAAACAACGGTGTTTTATGCAGAATCAGGCGGTCAGGCAGGGGATACAGGAATTTTTGAAAATAAAAATGGCGTTATCACCATCACAGATACTGTAAAAGATCCCACGGGAATTGTCATACATAAAGGTGTGGTAAAAAAAGGAAAGGTAAAAAAAGGGGATTTGTTTTTGCTTAAGGTGAATGCAGAAAAAAGACAGAATACAGCCTTGAATCATTCTGCCACCCATATCCTTCATTCGGCTTTAAGAAATGTTCTGGGGGATCATGTAAAACAATCCGGTTCTCTTGTGACAGACACAAGATTAAGATTTGACTTTACCCATTTTTCATCCATTGCAGCTTCAGACCTTATGGCCATAGAAAATGAGGTTAATTCAAGGATTCGTGAAAATCATCCCATTGAAACAAAGGAAATGGGCAGGGATGAGGCCGTTAAGGCAGGGGCCACAGCCCTTTTTGAAGAAAAATACGGGGATGTGGTAAGGGTTGTATCCCAGGGGTTATTCTCCCGGGAGCTTTGCGGCGGAACCCATACCCGTCAATCCGGTGATATCGGGTTATTTAAAATTCTGTCCGAAGGCGGGATTGCCTCGGGTATAAGAAGAATTGAGGCAGCAACCGGTCAGACCGCTCTTGATTATATTCAAAAGCAACAAAATCTGATTGAATCGGCTGCAGGCCTTTTAAAAGGTTCCAAAGAGGATCTTGTATTAAAGATTGAGGTTTTATTAAAGGATAAGAAAAACCTTGAAAAAGAACTTGAATCTTTAAAAGCAAAAATGGCATCAAAGTCTGTTGAAAATATTGATGATGCCGTAAGACAAATAAACGGGGTCAAGGTCATTTCAAAGCGGGTGGAGATTGAAAACCCTTCACAGTTAAGAGATCTGGCTGATAAATTTAAGACAAAAACAGGTTCTGGAGTCATTCTCCTGGGTGCCAGATCCAATGGTAAAGCCTTGTTGATTTCCATTGTGACGGATGATTTGACAAATAGATTCAAAGCCGGTGATATTGTAAAAGCTGCGGCAAAAATAGTGGGTGGCAGTGGCGGAGGCAGATCTGATATGGCCCAGGCCGGTGGTACAAAACCTGAAAATCTTGATAAGGCACTTGAATCTGTTTTTAAAATCATGTCATGATAGCTTATTTTGTAAGACGATTGCTTCTGGTGATACCGACATTTATCGGTATCACCATTATGGTATTTGCCATCACTCGTTTTGTGCCGGGAGGCCCCATTGAAAGGATTATTGCAGAGACTAGGGCCATGCAGACAGGGCAGGGAGGATCATCAACCACCACATCGGGTCCCGGCAGCGGGCAACCCCTTTCTGAAGAACAGATTCAAAAATTAAAAGAATATTATGGGTTTGATAAACCCATATTAATCAGCTATTTTCTCTGGCTGTCAAAAGTATTGCAGGGGGATCTTGGCAAATCCACACGCTATTATGACCCCGTATGGGATATGATAAAAGATAGAATCCCCATATCCCTTTATTTTGGTATCTTAAGCCTGATCATGATTTACGGGATCTGCATTCCCCTTGGCCTGGCAAAGGCAGTCCGGCATAAAACAGGATTTGATAATATCACCTCCATTATTATTTTTATGGGCTATGCCATTCCTGGATGGGTTGCAGGCGTACTGATGCTGGTGTTATTTTCATCCCATTATGATGTGTTCCCCCTGGGCGGCCTGGTATCTGAATTATTTGAAGAAATGAGTTTGCTTGAAAAACTTTGGGATATTGTCTGGCATACGGTGCTTCCATTATTTTCCTATGTCATTGGTTCTTTTACTGTGATGACGCTTTTGATGAAAAATACCCTGATGGACAACCTGTCTTCTGATTATGTGAGAACTGCCATTGCCAAAGGCCTTCCCTTTAGAAAAGCCATACTGAATCATGCCATGCAAAACAGTCTTATCCCAATCGCAACCAGTTTTGGTAATAATATTTCCATTATTTTAATGGGATCATTTTTAATTGAAAAAGTATTTAATATAGACGGCATGGGACTTTTGGGATATGAATCCATTCTTGACCGGGATTACCCTGTGGTAATGGGTATCCTTGTTATTTCTTCCCTTTTGTTTATGCTGGGTAATATTTTGTCAGACCTTTGTGTTGCCTTTGTCGATCCCAGGGTGAGGTTTAAATGATTCTTATAAATCCTGCCACCTTAAAAAAAATCAAGCGGTTTCGATCCATAAAAAGGGGATTTTTTTCATTTGTCATTTTGCTTGTCATGGTTCTGGTTTCATTTTCTGCCGAACTCTTTATCAATTCCCGGGCAATAATGGTCTATTATCATGGCAGACTTTATTTTCCAACCTATACACGAATGATTCCCGGCTCTGTATTTGGGCTTGGCTATGAATATGAAACCAGTTACAAAGATCTTAAGGAAAAATTTAAAAATACATCAAATTTTGTTGTCATGCCCCCTGTGCCATACAATCCTTATGAAAATGATTTAAAGACAAATTCTTATCCACCATTCCCCCCTTCCTTTAAAGAAAAGCATTTTTTGGGAACGGACAATGTGGGCAGGGATATTCTTGCCCGCCTTGTTTACGGCTT
>JAOZRF010000523.1 GCA_029940245.1 Desulfobacula sp. | reverse complement strand
TCCGGCATGGAAAAAACTTATGGGAACCACATCCCGGTCAGCTCCTGTTGCAGTAACAGCAGATGGTGAAGACGGGCCCATTGATATTGAAACATTTAAAAAAATCCTAAACCAGAACCCGGACAGCATTCAGCTCATTGATGTCAGGGACAAGGATGAATATGCAGCAGGTCATTTTAAATCTGCGGTAAACATTCCTACTGATCAACTTGAAAAACAGGTAAAAACACTTTCCGATGCAAAACCAATAGTTTTTGTATGCAACACCGGTTCAAAAAGCGGTGAAGCATATTATATGCTCCAGGATTTGAGGTCGGATCTTAAAAAAGTTTATTATCTTGATGCAGAATGTCAATACAAGCAAGACGGTAGCTTTACGATAACAAAACCAAAATAAACAACCACATCACAGGGCAGCTCCTTTCTTATCTTAAATCTTAATGGAGAGGGGCTGCTTTTTTCATTCCCTGCCTGCAATCAACTTGAGAAGTAGGACAAGAATTCCACTTGACAGAAAATAAAACGCACAATCTTCATTGGCAAATTTAAGCCTCTGATTAAAAACCATCACCCAGGGCAGCATTGTTTCTTTTGCAAAGGCTGCTGCTTCATTGGAAATAAATTTATCCGGATCATCATCCAGATCAAGGCTTGTCTCCTGCAAAAGAAAAAATAAATATTCCAGCTCAATGGCAAGGTGATCAGGTGGTTCATGAATCAGATTCTCCATAGAAAGACCTTTGGATAAAAACCGATTTTTCATTTTTATGGCTGATTCACCCATCATGGGAGCATTTTCAAATTCATAGCATGACTGGTACAAGGGCGCTGTTATACCCTCCTTATTGTTAACAAAAAGCCGCACATAGCATTCATTTAAATGCTCAAAAAAAGAGTGGTAAGACTGAAATCCATTGATGATCAAATTGATCTTATCAAGTATGAAAGAGGATTTTTTTTCTGATTTTCCTTTTTCTGATTTCCCAGGGATCATTTCAAATGATTGCAAAAAAATGCCTTCTATCATGTGACGGCATGAATCTAAATCCGGTCCCCAAAACACCCGGCACATAATTTGTATTCCTTCAAGAACAGCTATATTGAATTTTTTATTTCCAGAATTTTCTATATCCATAAATAAAATCCTATATTTTCTTTTTCAACTGGTTAGCTGCCGTTAACAAAGGATCCCAAACCGGCCCAAAAGGCGGAGCATAGGCCAGATCTGTCTGGGAAAAATCTTCCACACTCATCTTGTTATGCAAAGCCACGGCAATGGCATGAATTCTATGGGCCACCCCTTCTTGTCCCACCATCTGGGTCCCCAGCAGACGACCTGTTTTTTTGTCTGCCACCATATTGATGTGAATAGGAGTCGAACCTGGCTGTCCATGAGCCCTTGATCTTGTTTTAACGCTGTTTTTCACAGGATCAAATCCTGCATCTGTGGCCTCTTTAAAATTTAAACCCGATCTGGCAACCTCAAGGGAAAAAACTTTAAAAACAGATGTTCCGGCAATACCTTGAAGACGGGTCTGAGTCCCTGTAACATTATCAGCAACTGCCCACCCTGCCCTGTTGGCGATTAATGCCAGGGGAATCCAGCATTTGTTATCGGTCACTATATTATAGGTATCAGCACAGTCTCCTGCTGCATAAATATCCTTATCCGAGGTTTTTAAATACCTGTCCACAGCTATGGAGTCAGAAATTCCCAATTCAAGACCGGCATATTTTGCCATTTCGCTACAGGGTTTCACCCCCATTGTCACAAGTACCATATCTGCCTCTAAAGTCAGGTTTTCACATACAACCTGAACACCATCACCCAGGGGTTCAATTTTCTGGATAGCATGTCCAGCATAAATATCGACACCCTTTTCGATTAACTCCTGGTAAATGACATCGGCAAGGTCAGGTACAAGCCAGGGCAAAAAAACCGGTCCAGGCTTAACCATACTCACTTTGACACCTCTTTTCTCAAAAGCTTCACACATTTCAAGAGCGATGTAGCCCATCCCGATAATCACAGCTTTTTTGATTTGCTTCTGGTGAATATAAGATTTTATCTTTTTGCCCTGTTCAAGACTTTTTAAGGACATCACCTGGGGCAGATCAAATCCCGGC
>JAOZRF010000116.1 GCA_029940245.1 Desulfobacula sp. | reverse complement strand
TTGCCCTCGGGGTAATAACTCAAAATCCTGCAAAGCTGTTCCAGCTAAATGGAAAAGGAGAAGTAAACAAAGGATTTGATGCTGATATTTTATTGCTTGATAAAGACCTTTCCATTACAACAGTATTGGCAAACGGTAATTTTCTTATGGACCAGGGAAAAAAAAGCATTCCCAGCCGCATCCAGAATACCCGTAATCCCAATTAAAATCCATTGTCCAGTCAAAGGCATTGCCGTTTTCCCTCTCATTAATATAAAAAAAAGCAGCAGGGAGACGGAGGCAACTCTCGCTCCCACCAGGGGCCAGAAAACAGCGAGATCATTTGCCTGATCAATAAAGATAAAAAAAAGCCCGAATCCAAGACCTGCTGCAAAGGAGAGGAAAAATTCATTCCGGCTCATCCTGAATCCGGCCTCGGCAGATGAGAGCAGCCACACTGCCACCATAAAACAGGCAAATCCCAACGCCTGGGTAATGGAGGGAAGTCCTTTGTAAAGGGCAGTAAATCCAATGGGCACAAGCGCGGTAAGAACGGCAGACAAGGGGGCAACAATGCCCATACGGCCCTGTGCCAGTCCTCTGTATAGGGAAATAAGTCCTATGTTGCCGAAAATACCGGCAAGGGCACCATAAATTAGCGACTCACCAGGGGGGATCGTTTCTGAAATAAACAGGGCTATGCCTGCCAGAATCATTCCACAGATAAACTGGGAAATGAGAATTACCCCCAGAAGATTGCCTTTGCGTGAGGCAAAACCACCGCTGAAATCTCCCGCATTTTTCTTTGGGATTGTCTTCAAAAGATAAAGCATTTGGCAAGTATTGCTCTCGGAATTTGAACTCAATGTATTCTTCCGTTTAAATTTTATTTGCGATGGACCGGAACATATTGTATGCTCAGCTCATGTTAACTTTAGCTAAAGATGACCCAGAACTTGCCGGGCTGGTTAAAAAAGAAGAAAATCGGCTTGAAACCACATTAAACCTGATTGCAGCGGAGAATCATTCCCCTCAGTCAATCCTGGAGGTAATGGGTTCAGTCTTTAATACAAAAACCATTGAAGGGTATCCCGGGAATCGTTTCCACGCAGGCTGCATCAATGCGGACAAGGTTGAAAATCTGGCCATTGAAAGGGGCAGGTCACTGTTTAAGGCAGAACATGTCAATGTCCAGCCCCACAGCGGCACATCTGCCAACCTGGCCGTATATTTCAGCGTGCTGAAAACAGGAGACAGGATTCTTTCCATGAGCCTTCCCCACGGGGGGCATCTTTCCCACGGGCACCCGGCCTCTATCACAAGTAAATGTTTTGATTTCAGTCACTATAAGGTCAATCCTGAAACAGAACTGATTGACTATGATCAGGTCAGGCAGATGGCCCATTGCCTGAAACCCAGAATGATAGTTGCCGGTGCCAGCTCATATCCAAGACTGATTGATTATGAAAAAATATCTGTCATCGCTAAAGAGGTTTCTGCATTTTTTCTGTCTGATATGGCCCATCTGGCAGGCCTTGTGGCTGCAAATTTGATTCCAAGCCCCGTGCCTTATTCTGATTTTGTCACATTCACCTGCTACAAAACCATGATGGGCGGCCGTGGCGGTGTGATCCTCTGCAAAAAAAAATTTGGGAAAAAAATAGATAGCGCCGTATTCCCGGGATGCCAGGGCACCAGTGCCGTCAATCTCATGGCTGCAAAAGCATTGATTTTCAAGCTTGCCAGGGAAGATAAATTTGTCCGGGCACAGAAAAATACCCTTGAGAACGCCAGGGTTATGGCCCGGCTGCTCATGGAAAAAGGATATCATGTTATCAGTGACGGAACGGATAATCACCAGGTGCTGATCGATCTGACGAATAAAGGGATTTCAGGCAGGCCGGCGGAATCTGTTTTAGAATCCATCGGGATTATTTTGAATCGGAATGTGGTACCCAAAGATGAGAATGCTTCAGGGAAAGTCAGTGGCATCAGGCTGGGAAGCGCTGCTGTATCGGCCAGGGGAATGGGAGATGTCCAGATGCGAAAAATTGTTGACTTAATGGATATGGCGTTGATGAACCTGACAAACACGGTGGTCATAAATCAGGCCAAAGAAAGGGTATTGGCGCTTTGCCGGGAATTTCCCGTCAATGGGATGGGTTCAATTCTAAAGTGATTTAAAAAAACAGTGAAAACGCGGCAGGCAGGGTAATGGCTTTTGTCCCTTTTGGAAATGCAGTTTGCCACAAATCCTGAATTGCCTGATAAGGTAGATGGGATCATTGTTCTGGCCCGATGATCTCCTTGGCGCTAAACCAGCAAACCGGGTAAAATCAAAGGAGAGATAAATAATAATGGAAATTAAATTCTGCGCTGCCTGCGGCTCTCGAACTGAACAAAGAATCCCTCCTGATGATGACCATGTCCGTTTTGTATGTACAAAATGCGGCCTGGTTCATTACAGCAATCCCAAAATGGTGGTGGGATGTATCCCTGAATTAAATGGACAGGTTCTGCTGTGCAAAAGAAACATTGAACCGCAAAAAGGCAAATGGACCCTTCCTGCAGGATATCTTGAAAATGGAGAATCGGTTCAGGATGGCGCCCTTCGTGAAACCAGGGAAGAAACAATGGTGGATGTCCGTATAATAGATCCCTACCGCCTTTTTAATATTGTTTTTGTTGATCAGATTTATTTTATGTTCAGGGCGAATCTTTTATCTGACAAGTTTGGCCCTACAAAAGAAAGTATAGATGTCCGATTGTTTGATGAAAAGAATATTCCCTGGGATAGCATTGCCTTTGAAGTCATCAAACAAACCCTTGAGCATTATTTTAAGGATAGAGAAAAGGGAAAATTCCCGTTTAAAATTTTTGATCTCCGCTGATTATTTCATTCGGGCTGGCAGCCACAAGGCTATATCCTGAAATACAAAAACCAGAATTATGCCTAATACAAGGATTATTACAAACGGAATAACACTTTTTATGATATAAGAGAGCGGCTCTTCAACAATACCCTTAACCGTGAACAGATTAAGTCCTACCGGTGGTGTGAGTAATGCTGTTTCAATGAGCATCATAAGTATAACACCAAAAGCAATTGTGTCGATTCCCAGTGCCGGAAGCATCGGTGCAATGACAGGAACAGTTAAAACTGTTATTGATCCGCCATCCAGAAACATTCCCAGACAAAGGTAAAGAACAACAATCATAAGAATAACTCCCCAGGTAGGCACGCCGGATGCGAAGATAAATTCAGTAAGATTTGCCGGAATCTGAAGAAGTGTTATCACGTTGGACATTACCAGAGCTCCAACCATAATCATTATGATCATTGTTGAAAGGGTGCTACTATCTATCAGACACTGGACAAAGCCCTTCCTGTCTATTTTACGAAAAATTAAGGCACAGAAAAGGCTGTAAATTACTAATATTGCTCCTGCTTCAGTCGGCGTGGCAACACCGGTGTATATGGATCCAAGGACAAATACAGGACCAAGAATTATTATAAAAGATTTTTTTAATGAGATAAGACGCTCTGTCCAGCTGAAAGAGACAGCCTCATATTTACCGCTGATCCTGCAACTGATAACAATATATATACTGAACATGGTGACCAGCATTATTCCCGGAATAACACCGGCCATGAAAAGGTCTCCCACTGATGTATCGGTCAGAAAACCATAAACAATAAAACCAATGCTGGGTGGAATGATCAATCCGAGGCTGCTGCCGGTCACTGTGCCGATGACCAGTTTTTTATCATAGCCCCGGTCCAGAAGTGGTTTCATGGCAACAAGAGTGATAATTGCAGTAACTGCCGTGCTTGACCCTATCATGGCTGCAAGAATTCCTCCGGTGATACAGGTGCCAACACCCAGGCCGCCCGGCATCCAGCCAAGCCATTTGCTGCTCAAATCATATATCTGTTCACCCAGCCCACTTCGTGATAGGATCAGTCCGCCCAAGGTAAATAAAGGGATAGCCAGTAAGATAAAGTTAGTGGACGTATTCTCTGCTACAATGGGCAGGGTATTTAAGCCTCCAAGACTTCCATGGAAGAACAAGAGTCCGGTAAGACCTACCAGTCCCAAGGCAAAGGCTATGGGCACTCCCCAAAACAAAAGAGCCAGGGCTAAGACAAGAATGCCCAGAGATTGACTGAAAAAACAAACAGCAATTCCCACGAAAGCTGATAGTAAAAAAAAACCAACCATGAGAATAGGAGAGACAGATGATGCATCAGAGGAATTTTCTGAATTTTTTTTCATCCAGACAAACCCGGCCTGGATTTTTCTTATGGTTTGAATGATACTTAAAGCCATGCCAATGGGCATTGATAGAGCAACAAGCCACATGGGATAACGGAACAGACCGTCACTCATGGAATTATATTCTATGGCTTCCATGAAATGGTTAAACCCGTAAATACCCAGGGCAATGATAAAAATCAGAGATGCAGAATCAGTGGCTATTCCAATGGCTTGCCGGGTGCGGTCGGGCAGTTGATTAACAAAGATATCACAGGAAACGTGTTTGTTTGATTTTATTCCATATGGAACTGACAAAAACGTGAACCAGATAAATATCAGGGTTGAAATAGTCAAAACCCAGGAAGTCGGCTGATCCAGGAAATGCCGTGAAAATGCCTCAAAGGACATAAATAATGCCACTGACAGCATCATAAGACCGGCCACCAGAGCAAAGGCAAAGGAGATACGATCTATTATCAGCCCAGTACCTTGCTCTGGTGAAACCGCTATTTTATCCATTTTACTTCCTTAATAAAATCTATTATAAAACACTGTAAAGTTTTATTGTTTTGATTTTTCCAGCAAATCCCATAGTTCCTTATATTGATCGCCAAGCTGTTCTTTTGCAAGTTCCTTCATAACCGGTTTAACTGTACTAACGAGTTTGGCTTTCTGTTCACCTGAAAGTTCTACAAATGCCTTTGTTTTAGTTTTCAGGAAGGTAAAATCCTTTTGACGTTCCTTGGCAGCGTAATCTCTGGTCCAGGATTCTAACTCTTTGGCTGAGTCAGAGATTATTTTTTGATCCTCTTTGGAAAGTTTGTTCCAGGATTTGTTGTTGATCACAAGCCACATACTGAAATATGGTATTGTCGGGTCGACAGTTAAATATGGAGCCACTTCATAGAGTTTGGAGCGTCGCCATCTGGAGACTCCGGAGCCGGCTCCCTGGATGGTTCCACGTTGCAGACCTGTATAGAGTTCTTTAGAACTCAGGCTAACAGGGATAGCTCCCAATGCCTTGTACATGGTTGCCATAGCTGTTCCTGCAGTACGTATTTTTAAGCCTTTGAAATCCTCAACAGTTTCAATAGCTTTGTCTCTGCGCCCGAGCAAACTAGTTCCAAAAGACCATGCAGCAAGGAGTCTCCCATTGAAATACTTTTCAAATTCGGCTGAAGCTATCTCGCGAATCCTGGGGTTATCAAGGAATTTATAATAATGTTCATAACTTTCCCAGCAACCCATTGCGCCAAAAGATCCTACAAACTCAAGTACTGGAGAACGGCGGCCAACCAGGGCTACATGCAGAAGACCAATATCAATCTGGTTGTTTGACATGGCCGGCATGATAGATTTTGCATTATACAAAGATCCTGCCCCATAGTGTTTAATGTTAATTCTGCCGTTTGTTTTTTTTGCCACAGCATCTACAAATTTCTGGGCAGCTATTTCATGGTTGCTTTTTGGTGGTGTTGTGGTGGCAAAAGTCAAGCTGCCATCTTTGGCAACAGCGCAGTCTGAACTGACCATGATCAGAAAAAGAGAGACAAATAAGAAAAGTACAAAACCGGAAAAATTGGATCGTTTCATTTTTTTTCTCCTATAGCAGAGATACCCTGGAATCTGCTGTGTTAGTTTTGGAAATATTTACGTTCCAGGGAACGCAAGTGGTCAAGGCCGATCAGATTATTAAACTCATCAAAAGAGACCATCTGGTTTATGAAACCAGCTGTGGTTCCGGTGGTTGCGAGTTCAGTCATCAGGTCTCCTACAACCTTTGCTACTGCATATGTGGCTGCCACCGGAAAGACGGCCGTGTTAAAACCGATCTTTTCCAACTCAGTGGCGGAAAGTAAAGGAGACTTACCTCCTTCTATATTATTGGCAAGCGTTGGAGCATTTATTTTTGCAGTAATCATCTGCATCTGCTCTATTGTGGTGGGAGCCTCTATAAAGATCAAATCTGCACCAGCTTCGGCAAAGAGATTACCTCTTTCAATGGCATCTTCAAGGCCATTAACAGCCAGAGCATCTGTTCGGGCCATAATAACAAAATCATCGTCAACCCTGGCATCCACTGCGGCTTTAACTTTGGCAATCATTTCCTGTTTTTCTATGACCTGTTTATCAAGCATATGACCGCATCGTTTGGGAAAAACCTGATCCTCAATAAACATTCCGGCTGCTCCCGTTCTTTCAATCTCTTTGACCGTATGTCGAACATTGAGCACATTCCCATGTCCTGTATCACCATCTGTAAAGACCGGAATATCGACAATATCAGCAATTCTGCGAACACAATCTGCCATTTCAGTTAAGCTTAAAAAGGACAGATCTGGTTTGCCTAAGAGTGATGCGCTGGCTGAGTAACCACCAATCGTTAATGCCTTGAATCCGGACTGTTCCACAATTTTAGCTGTCAGGGCATCATGGGCTCCCGGCATAACCAGTATAGAGTCTTCAAGAATGTATTTTCGAAGTAAGCTTGTTTTCTTCACTTTTTATGTCCTTCATTTGCTTATAGCAAACTTATCGGGTAAAAATTAACCTCCATGTCCATGTAAAGGGTTACAAAAGACCACCAGTACTTTGGCTTGTTCATGGCCAATACTGCGAGTCATGTGGGGACGGTCAGAGTCAAAATACATAGCATCACCGGTTTCAAGAATATAGGTTTGACCGTCATAGTAGAATTCACTTTTGCCTTCAAGAACAAATGCCATTTCCTGCCCTTCGTGCATAAGAGGCTTAGGGGCGAATTCTTTGCCCACAGTGACTATATAGGAATCCATGATCCGATTCGATTTGTTAAATGAAAAAAATTCATAAATAGAGTCAGGGGCAGCGCCTGGATGGCTTATGGGTTGGCGGTCCCCAGACCTGATCAGACAGAATTTTTCCTGTTTCGGCCTTGGCTCTTCTCCGGTCATAAGAACGACAGCGTTAAGTCCAAGTCCAAATGCAATTTTAGTCAATGTTCCAATCGTTGGTGTTTTGTCATCATTTTCTATTTGTGATAGGTAACCCTTGGACAGTCCCGTAGTCTTGGCAAGTTGATCAAGGGTCCAGCAAAGCTCAAGCCTTTTAGCTCTGATGCGTCTGGCAATAGCTTTTTCTAAGGGCCGGCTATTTTTTTCATTTTGTGTTTGACTCATAATAATTATATGTTTACTATTAGCAAACAAGAAAGTCAAAGCTTTTTTAAAGTTTTTTAAAAAGGAGTAACAATGGATAAAACTAAGTTAATTGCAGACCGGTTTAACAGGATTCAAAGAGCTGTGAATTTGGAAAAACAGAATCGAATCCCAATGGTTTTAGAATACGCTGGTTTTGCTGCTAATATAACTAAGACTTCCATGCATGAATTCATTCAATCTCCTGCAAAGGCGACAAAGACTATGATTCAGGCTTATAAAATTATTGGTGAAGCAGACGCTATAAACTATGGTTCATTTTTCCCCTATGGGCTTTGTGAACTTTTTGGAGCAAAAGTCAAAGTTCCCGGATTTGATTTGCCCGATAATGATATGTGGCAGGTACATGAAACAGAGTTAATGAAGACTGAAGATTATGATGAGATACTGGATATTGGATGGGAAAAGTTTTTTGACCGATTCATGAAAGAAAAAGTTTTAAATGATATAAATATGGAATTATTCAAT
>JAOZRF010000115.1:5030-7906 GCA_029940245.1 Desulfobacula sp. | reverse complement strand
CCATAACTGTCACGGGTCGCTTAAGCAGCTCCAAACCGAATCTGCAAAACATTCCCATCCGGAAAAAAGAAGGGAAAAAAATAAGGGAAGCCTTTATCCCCAAAGAAGGCCATACCCTTATTTCAGCAGATTATTCCCAGATTGAGCTGCGAATCCTGGCTCATTGTGCCGAAGATAAGATCCTTATTGAAGCCTTTAATAATGGGGAAGATATTCATACCAGAACAGCCCTGGAAATTTTTCAGGTTCTGCCACAATTTGTTACGGAGGATTTAAGGAACCAGGCAAAAACCATTAATTTCGGAATTGTATACGGCATGAGCGGATTCAGGCTGGCCAATGATCTTTCCATCTCCCGAAAGATGGCCACGGCCTATATTGATAATTATTTTAAACGCTATTCCGGCGTGAAAAAATTTATTGATAACACCATAGAAGAAACAAAAAAAACCTGTGAAGTCCAGACGATATTTGGCAGAAAACGCCGACTGGATGATATCAATTCCTCCAATATAAATCTTAGAAATTTTGCCCGGCGGGCAGCCGTTAACACACCGATCCAGGGCAGTGCCGCGGATTTAATCAAACTTGCCATGATCAAAATGGATGCTGCCCTGAGAAAAAACAGGCTGTCCTCAAAAATGCTTTTGTCTGTTCATGATGAAATCATATTTGAGACCCCGTTTGAAGAAAAAGATCCATTGATTGATCTGGCAAAAGAAGTTATGGAAAATGTTCATCCCCTTAAAGTGCCTTTACTGGTTAATTTTGGCTCAGGTGATAACTGGGCTCTGGCACATTAAAATAGCAAACCCAATCTTATAAGGTGAGTCATCCATGAAAAAGTCAACAAAAGCAGCCCTGTTATCAGCTTTTGTATTTCCCGGTGCAGGACATATTTATTTGAAATTTTATGTTTCCGGTCTCCTTTTAGTTGGCGCTTCATCCGCGGGGATCTTTTATTTGATTTTAAATATAATAGAAAAGGCGTTACAAATTGTTGAAGAAATACAACTTGGTCATGTTCAAGCAGATGCCACAGCCATCAACCAGTTGTTATCAAACCAGCCAACGGGCAATGAATCCCAACTACTGAGTATTGTAACGATTGCCATAGCCATTTGCTGGAGCATCGGTATTATAGATTCATATAGAATCGGCAGGGCACAAGATTAAAACCAATACGTTTAAATTAAGACAAAGATGAAACCAATTATAAAGACCATCGCAATCCTTATTATTGGATTATTCCTGGCCGATATATCCATAGCCGCGGACCTTCCGTCAACTCGAAAATCAAGACGAATTCTGGCAAAGGTCAGGCCGATTTTATCACAGGAACTTTTAAACCAGGGATTATCTTTGAATTCACCCATATTCATAAGAATATTCAAAGCATCAAAAGAGTTAGAGGTCTGGATTGAAAATTCCCAAAAATTTAAATTATTCAAAACATACAAACTATGCACTTTTTCAGGTCTTTTAGGCCCTAAAACACAAATTGACGATCTCCAGAGCCCGGAAGGTTTCTACCATGTAAAGCCGGATCAGCTGAATCCTTCAAGCCGATATCATTTATCATTCAATCTTGGATATCCAAATTTATATGATATCGCTCATGGAAGAACAGGAAGTGCTCTCATGGTGCATGGCGGCTGCGTATCAATCGGCTGCTATGCCATGACCAATGAAACAATAGAAGAGATATATACAATAGCAGACGCAGCTTTCAGAGGGGGCCAACCCTTCTTCCGGGTGCATATCTTTCCTTTCCGAATGACAAAAAAAAATATGGAACAGCATAAAAGATCAGAGTGGTATGGATTCTGGAAAAATCTTAAGCAAGGGTATGATATATTTGAAAATGAAAAAAAGCCTCCCAATGTAATGGTAAAAAACAAACAATATGTATTTGAAAAAATATAAAATAAAAACAGGGAAACAAAATGATCACAAAACAAATCGGACTTGTTGTTAAAAATGATGCCCAGGCTGAAAAAAAGGCCTGGGAGCTTGAAAAATGGCTGGGGCATCAATGTGTTGTCATTGATGCCCTGAAGTCAAAGAACACAGATATTCCCGATGACCTTTTGTGCATCATTGTTCTGGGCGGTGACGGCACTTTTTTAAGTGTTGCAAGATTCATTGGCAGCAGAAATATTCCCCTGATGGGTGTTAAATTCGGGGAAGTTGGATTTCTGGCCGAAACAACGGAAGATAAGCTTTATGATGCCGTAACCCTGGTGCTTGAGGGAAAATATCGTATTCAGAAACGAACCCGCCTTGATATCAAAGTGATGCGGGGCAATGTACAGATTATTGATGTGGATGTGCTAAACGATGCAGTGATTAACAAATCCGCCCTGTCAAGGCTGGCCTCCTGTGCCGTATTTCTTGATTCAATCTATCTGACGACCTATCGGGCAGACGGCCTGATTATCGGAACCCCGACAGGTTCAACAGCATATTCCCTTGCAGCCGGCGGGCCCGTCGTAAGTCCTGAAGTTCCTTCCATTATCCTGACCCCGATCTGCCCCTTTACGCTGACAAACAGGCCTTTGATCATTCCAGATGCTATCAAGATTGAAATCCGGCTGGAAGGCAGCCCGGAAGATATGGTCCTCACCCTTGACGGCCAGGAAGGATTTGAAATGGACCCCGGGGATAAAATCTTTATTAAAAAAAGCCGAAACGATATAAAAATGATATCCTTTGAAAATCAATCCTATTTTAAGATTTTAAAAACCCGGCTTAAATGGAGCGGGGGACGAAGTTGATAATTGTAACTGGTCCGTCACCTATTTAAAAAAAGAGACTGTCCAAAAAAAGACATTATAAAATGCCATTTCTCACGAGGTCTTTATTCATTTATTCCG
>JAOZRF010000115.1:0-5020 GCA_029940245.1 Desulfobacula sp. | reverse complement strand
CGGTGGTCTGAGTCAACCGCTGTTATCTTTCCATGGTCAGTTCTTCTACGTAATCCGGATCATACCCCAGTGCTGCAAAATCAAGGATGCCGTTTTCAGCAGTATGGCAGTCATTACATTTCACGGCATCTGCCGCAGGAGCAATGTTGTGGTACAGGTTGAAATACTGGGGAGTCTTTCTGATAATGGCTGATTTATATTGGCCGTTGTTCCAGGAGCGCATCTGTTCAAGGGTAGTGTCCTTTTTCCCCTTGCCGCCGGCGCGGGATACATAGGTCCGGGGGACTGGGTAGCCCAGGGCATGGCCGTCGGGATTCTCGACAACTTCAGGCGTGGTGCCGTCATCAAAGAAGGAGACGGTGATAACGTTAAAAGGCGTGATCTTGCTGCCGGGATCATCAATGCTGCCCGTGGGATGGGGAATGTCCGTGCAGATGACCTTCCTGTTGTTCCATGCATAGACCGGTTTAAAGCCGGAAAGATTCTTGGTCTTATAACAGCCGATCATTTCAGACACCTGCTCCGTCATTTTTTCCGGGGTGGCCATTCCCATGAGTCTGGCAACGGGCATCATGTAATGGTAAAGCGTCATCATTTTGGGCATATCCATTCCGATCAGCCAGTCTACCTTAACCGTTCCAGGCGATGTTTCAGGAATATGGCAGGTTTCACAGGAAATGCGCTCCAGGTGCATGTTCAGATCATCTGCATCATACCCTTTATGGGGTTCTTCACCATGGCAGTCAGTGCAGGTTTTCATGGTCCCCCTGAGTGCCGGGGAGCCGGCATCGTCAACAACCTTGCCTTTCCCTATTTCGTGTTTGTCCGTCACGTGGCATTCCTGGCAGGTCATTCCGTTGGAATAGTGCACATCCGTGGACTGGCCTTTTAATACCCCATAGTGCGTGCCGCGTTTACTGTCCGATTTCCAGTGGCAGAAATTACAATTGTCCGGGGTTGGCATGCCCACGCGCAGGTCAACGCCTTCCATGGCTTTTGCCGGTATATGTGATAGGTCCAGTTTTTTCAAATCTCCGCCGGCATCAGCACCTGCCATCATCAATTCAGCCAGCCTTGCGCCGTTGCTCTGGACGACATGCCCTTCACTATCCGTTCCGGCCGGGGTTTTCCCTATTCCTTTTCCACCTTTATAGCCTGCCTGCTGGTGGCATATAAGGCAGTCCACATCCATGCCGTAGGGTTCCAGGACCCCTCCGCCCGGATGGCATTGTGAGCAATAAACAGCCTCCATAAGCCGCCATTGATTTTCCGGTGTTTTTACCCGGTCCGTGTTGGACAGGGCATACCAGCGGTTGAACATGCCGAGGTCCACTGCATCTTTTGGATCATGGGCTATTTTTCCATCCTTTGTGAGTCGTCCCTGGTGAACATGGTAGCTTGCTTTTACCTCGTTGTATTCTTTTTCATGACAGGCGTAACAGGCTTCAGGCCCCTTGTAGCCCCCCAGCTGCCGGAACACGCGTGCATGCATTTCTTCGATACGGGCATCATCAGTACTTTTGTGGAAAGCAACAAGTGACTGCTTGGGCGCCACTGACGTTTTGGAGGGTCCGCAGGCCATAAAGGCTGCCAGGAAAATAATAATCGTTAAAAATAAAATCCTTTGATATTTTTTCTTCATGGTTTTTGCCCCTTTAACGTCTATATTTTTTTATAAAATTATTTATATGATATCATTAACGGAGGATATAAAAAAGCCTTTTATTTAACAAAACCGGCTTGAAGCTGAATTGAACAATCAAAGCCCGGCCTGTCAAAAAATCGTTATAACTGCTCATTTCCCTGGCAATATTCATTAATTTTCTTGTCTCTCCGGCAGGAGAAATATCCAGGGAAAGCGTGGGAATATGTTATGTAAAACCCTTCCTATCTGGTCTGGTTTTTACAGTCACCTTATTAACTCACCTTGACAAAAACAAGTCCATGGCCAATATTACTTTTATTTAAAAAATATAATTTTATAAACAATTAACTGATTGTTGAAACTAATAAGTATAAGGAAAAAATTATGGCAAATGCAATCACACTTGGCCGCATGCCCTTATTATTCATATATATTGCTTTGTTGCATCTCCGTAATCCTGTTATAATTTTCTGGTGTGTTCCTTTTATTATATTGATCATGCTTTTGGACATGGTGGACGGCATGGTTGCCCGACGCTTGAATGAGACCAGCCTTTTAGGCAGTGCTCTGGATATTGCCGTTGATCGTGCTTTGGAAATCATCTTGTGGGTGGTTTTCTGCCACCTGGGATTGATTCCGCTTCTCATCCCTTTGATTGTCATTACCAGAGGCACTTTAACAGATGCTGTACGCTGTGTTGGAACCTGCAATGGAGAAAGCGCTTTTAATCAAATAAAAAATCCATTGGGCCGCTTTCTGGTTTCTTCCCGCTTCATGCGCAACTTCTATGGCGCTATAAAGGGAACTGCTTTTGCAGTTTTAACCCTGGATTTTGGATTTCAGACATTAGAGCATGCCTGGTCTTCCTGGATTCATCCCGTTGCTGTGCTGATTTCCTGGATGACTATTGTTTTAACACTGGTGCGGGGACTGCCCGTGATATTGGAAGAAGTGAGCTTTCTTAAAAAACCATTATAAACAAACCCGAAAGCATTTATCAGCAATGAATTTTCAAAGTTTTACAAACAGCAAATTAGGTGTGGGTACAGGACTTGCCATAGCCAGAAGCATCCCCACTGTATTAAGCTATCCTTTGGTTAATTTTCTGGCTGAAAAAATTGCTCGCATGGAAAACTTATCCCTGGTTCAGTCTGTCCAACAAAACCAGCAAATGATTTATAAAGGACTTCTTACACCTGGGGATCTGCACAAAGCAGTAAAAAAGGTTCTTATTTCCTCTGGCCGTTGTTTTGTTGATTTTTATCGAAATGTAAAAAGCCCGGCTGCTCTTCAGAGTAAAGTACTTAAGAACCAGGCCTTTGAACGACTCATAAAATTGAGTCAGGATAAAAATTTTGGTGCTTTTCTGGTTATGCCGCATATGAGCAGTTTTGACCTGCTGTTTATGGCCGCGGCTACCCAGGGGTTCAGGACAAAAGTATTGACCATTGGTAAACCAACGGGTGGATATAAATTACAGAACGATATCCGGGCGACCAGCGGGCTTGAAATTATGCCGATAAGCCAGAAGGCCCACGAAAAATCAATTGATGTTATGCGCAATGGCGGGTTTATTCTCACTGCAGTTGACCGTCCCATGCCCCGGCAGAAAAGATACTTGAATTTTTTTGGCCATCCCAGCCCACTTCCCGTCGGCCATGTCAAAATGGCATTAATAGCAAACGTGCCCATACTGGTTGCGGCAGTGCATATGAACAAGGAGGGCCTTTATGAGCTTAGCTTGTCCAAACCGATTCACATGATCAAAATGCCTGATCCAGCAAAAGAGCTTCGCTGCAATGCTGAAATAATTTTAAAACAAATAGAAAACTATATACTGTCCCATCCCTCACAATGGCAGATGTATTATCCTGTCTGGCCGGATAATTTATGTATCAGCCAAAATAGTGAGGCATAAAAACACCTGCCCTATGACTGCAACTTCACCACAAACTGCCTGGATTCTCCTTGCTTCAGGGCTTGTTTTCTTTGGAACAGGATTATTTTATCGGGTTTTATCAATTCAGGACAAAAAGCTGTTTGAATTTTTACATTTAAAATTATCAAGCCTTGTTCCTTTTTTCCGCGTATGCTGGATTTTAGGAAAAACCTGGTTTGCAATTATCATACTATGTGTCCTGTATTTCAGCGGCTGGTCTTCGGGATTGCCGGCAACAGTTCTGTTTGCTGTCATTGCCTGTGTTGAAAGATCCATCAAACTGCTGCTGAAAAGACCCCGCCCTTTTTCTGTCCTGGAAAAAACAAGGATGTCTCAGCCCAAACGACCCAAGGATCCTTCTCACCCCAGCGGAGATTCCATGCGTATCTGGTATCTGGCATTTGTTGTTCCAACAGCTTTTAGTCTGCCATGGCCGATTATGATTGTTTTCAGCTGTATTGCCGCATTGGTAAGCATAGGGCGTATCGCTCTCGGGGTTCATTTCCCGCTTGACGTTCTGGGAGGGATCGGGCTTGGATTGACAGGCGCAGCTCTTTACAAATTGTGTCTTTAATCTGTTTCTAAATAGTGCCTGAACGAAAACCTTGTTCAGGCACTATTTAGTTATTATGAATAATTTGCTTTTTTTTTATGAAGTTTGATCCATTGCAAACTCTTTTTGCTAATCACTGGAAACAATCCAATCAAAACAAATGATGTCAAAATTCCAGGAGAAAAAATATCCAATACAGAATCCAGTTTGCCAAGTTGAGTCCCCGCATTAACATAAATTGCAATGTAGGGTAGCTTGCCTACCTGGGTTACCCAATAATAGGTCGTAACCCGAATTTTTGTAAGCCCCATCAATAAATTGATTAAAAAACAAGGGAAAAAAGGCATCAATCTCAAAGAAAATAAATAAAACGCCCCTTCCTTATTCACTCCGTTGTTAAGGACTCTCAATCTTTTATGATACCTGGCTTGCAGGCTGTCGCCAAACAGGTAACGTGAAGACAAAAAAGCAGCAGTTGCTCCAAATGCATCAGCAAATGAAGTGATCAGCAAAGTGAGTGGAAATCCGAACAATGCACCTCCAGCAAGAACGATTGCGGAAAGCCCTGGAACGGAAAATGCTGTCAGTAAAAGAAGGCTGATAAAATAGATACCAAGGCTTAATAATTTGTTTTGCAGATAATATTGCAGATAAAAAGCATGCCTGGATTTAAGGTAATCAAGAGTCAGGTATTCATGCAAATCAAAACAAAAAAAGAATCCTATCAGCAATGCAATAGAAAAAACAAAAAATGATTTTATATAAGTTTGTTTCATTGCATTATGACTTTTCAAAAAATTCTGTGCACCAGCCTGTTGGAAATATAATGATAAGAACTTGGTTTTTGTCAAGAAATATATAAGAAAAATTTATAGATATGGAA
>JAOZRF010000522.1:219-2143 GCA_029940245.1 Desulfobacula sp. | reverse complement strand
CGCTGCTTCCGCTTTGCCACGGATACATCGCTCCTTTATAACCCAAGGCTTTAGCAGCGTTTCTGGCCTCTTTTAATCGACGATAGCGATACATAAGCAAAGATTTGGTAATTTGTGGCACCCGATAATTTAAAAAAGGAAAAATTATTATTTCGTCCCAGAAAATATGTCCTCGATAACCTTCACCGTGCCATCCTCTGGCAGGCATGCCGACGTCAATATCCAGTGAGTGAAGAGAAGAACTTTGTAATAGATGAAATATATACAATCTGATATTTTTTTGTATGTCTTGTTCAATATCTTTTTTGTTTAGTTTCAGTTTGACATCAAATTCTTTCCATAACAGATACCAGGCTGTGATATGGGATTTTGAGAGAGATGAAAAATCAGCATCATTCGTTGTAAGTGTATTCTCAACTTCTAAAACGCATTCACTGATACCTGTATCCCGGGACGTGTAGAGACAGACCAGCTTTTCCACAGTAATGGTATCACCTTGTTTTACATTTACACTAAAATGTTTGGCTGGAAAGCCTGGTTCATCGGCCGGAGCAGATTTGTATTGGCAGTTTTTGTTATTAAGAAAAATTTCTGTTTTTGCACCCATTGCAATATCAATGTGGGATTGATTGGTTCGTACATGCAATATCATATTGTTGTCGTCAAGATGTCTGGAATCAATGAACTCAAGATGTATATTGTTTAAATCCTGGTAACGCTTAACCCCCATGTTTGTTACCCTGCCGTCCAGGGCAGAGCAGATTTCTAATTTTCCTTGCCAGTTCAGGGGGATCAGAATGCTCTTCAGCGCAGCCCTGTGCATATCCTCCACATGGACAAGTGAGTGCTGTACGATCATTGTTTCTCTATTTTTATTATCTTGAAAGCGTATGGTTCTGCTGAGAATCCCTTTTTTTATGTCCAGATTCTGCCGGTAAAAAAGAATGGAAACATCTTTTATTTGAAACCAATTTTCTCCTGAGATGCGAAACTTGAGACAGAGCCAGTTGGGAATATTGACCAGATCTTCATTTTCAATTATTCTTCCGGCAAGCTCTGTTTTAAGACGGTTATATCCACCGGCAAGATAGGTTCCAGGATAATGGATATTATCGGCCATGGATTCCGGCAGAGCTCCCCTTGTAACGAAATAGCCGTTTCCCAGGGCGCATAATGCTTCCCGTCGTCCTTCCTCTTCAGGGTTGAAATCTTGATATATATGATTCCAGCTACTCTCTTTTTCCAGGTCAGGTGGAAGTTCAAGTAATGTGATTTCGGCCAGATCATCAACAACTATATCTGCTCCATTTTGTTTTAATGCTTTTGCCTGATTTTGGCGATTAACTCCTATAACCAGTCCGAAATTTCCTTTTCTTCCGGCTTGAACACCGGAAACAGCATCCTCCACCACCACACAATTTTTTGCATCGATTTTAATTCTCCGGGCTGCTTCCTGGAAAATATCAGGTTCAGGTTTCCCGGGAAGATTAAGTCTTTCCGATTCAACACCGTCCACTCGGGTATCAAATAGTCCTTCAATATCTGCTGATTTAAGGACTGCAAGACAATTTTTGCTGGAGCTGACAATAGCTGTTTTTAAACCATTTTCTCGTAATTGCAAAATCAATTCAATGGTGGAGTTATAAACATTTACACCCTCTTTTTTCAATAGATCCAAAAGGATTACATTTTTTTTATTACCCAGTCCGCAAATGGTCTCCCGATCACAGGGGTCTTCCGGAGTGCCATGGGGACGGTGGATGTTTCGTGAAGCAAAAAAATCTTCAATTCCTTTATAACGGGGTTTTCCATCCACATGGTTGTTGTAGTCTTCTTGGATATCAAAGGGAATATAGTGGTTTGTGGTACTATTTTTTTTCAGATATTCATCAAAAAGTTGTTTCCAGGCACTTGCATGGGTCTC
>JAOZRF010000522.1:0-209 GCA_029940245.1 Desulfobacula sp. | reverse complement strand
AACACCGTCAAGATCAAATAGAACTGCCTTATAGAGAGCAGAGTTGATTATATGTGTTCTGTTTTCCATAGAGATGATCCTTTTTTTGAAAGTTTATTGATTTACATGATGTAAGTCACGTCACGTCAAGTCAAGTCAAGTTAAATTATAATTCAGTATAATTCAGTATACTTCAGGATGGACGCAAAGCGTCCGTGTACATACCCACG
>JAOZRF010000114.1:2353-7981 GCA_029940245.1 Desulfobacula sp. | reverse complement strand
TTATTGTGTTTTTATCAATAAATCTATATCAAAAATGCAATAATGCAATAATGCAGGCCTGACCCCACTCATGACCCCACTCAAATCCGGCAACTCCGAAAGTTGAGTTTAAAATAAAAAAGGGTGTAAAATAAAATATTTTACACCCTTTTTATTAATACTATCTGTCTAATTCAACAGCGGCTTAATGACCAAATGCAGCACCAATCGCACCCTTAAGTGCCGGATGTGCATACATCAGAATCAAAGCAACAACCAGCGCATAGATACAAAGGGACTCGATCATGGCAAGACCGATCAGCAAGTTAACCTGAATTTTACCGGCTGCTTCAGGATTTCTTGCAATACCGTTCATTGCACCGTTCAGACCTAAACCCTGACCAATGCCACAACCAAATGCTGCAATACCGATTGCAATCCCTGCTGCCCATACACTACTAACTAGAAATTCCATGCTTTACTCCTTATAATTGAATAAAATAATATAAAAATAACGGGCTTCTTCCAGTATCCCGTAAAACGCCTTATGTGTAGACTAGTATTTCCTATTAATGTGACTCTTCTATGGCACCGGCAATGTACATGGTTGACAACAAAAAGAATACAAATGCCTGTACCAGGGCAACAAACGCACCCAGCGCCATAATCGGCAGCGGGGCCAGGAACATGCCACCCAGGGTCAAAAGGATTCCGACAACCAGCTCATGTCCCATCATGTTTCCGAAAAGACGAAAAGTAAGGGAAAGAACCCTTGCCAAATGACCGATAATTTCAATGGGGAAAAACAAGGGAATCATTGCCGGTACCGGGCCTAAAAAATGTTTAATATATTTGATACCGTGCTGCTGGATACCGGTCACATGGCTCCATGAAACGGCTATAATCGCGCAGGCCAGTGTGGTATTAATATTGGCTGTTGGGGGATAAAACGAGGGAACCAGCCCCATGAGATTACCGACAAGAACAAATAAAAATATGGTCAATACAAGGGGAAAAGATTTTCTTCCTTCATCCCCCGTAATAGAAACGACAAACTCTTCAAGTCCTGAGATGATGGCTTCAAATACATTTTGTGCAGTTGTCGGCACAATCGAAATTGATTTTCCTGCAAGCCAGCCAAAAAATATTAAAATAATCATGCTAAGCCACATATATGTGACATGGGGATGTGCACCAGCCCATTCTCCCAATCCTACCATTTCAAACAAAGATGTAAGAATCAAATATGGATGTTCCACCTTATACCGCCTCCTTGAAAAATAATCTTGTTAACTCTATCACCGTAGCCAGAAACATGCTTGCAACAACCATTGACAGGCCTGCCAGAAGACCCAGCGGATGTACAAGATGTTTTGATATAAGCAAAAATATCAAAAATCCGCTTATCGCAAATCGAATATAGTATTTAACCAGGACATTGCTCACAACAGACCGTCCCCGTTCAGATACGACTTCAGCGCGAAACATATTTTTAAGCGTTTTTTTTAAAAAATGAAAATTAATTGCCACAATCAATCCGCCGAGAATGATCCCCATAGCAAATTTCATCGGGGTCAGCGCAAGGCCGATCATTCCTCCAAACAGTAATAAAAGCCAGTTTGAAGTCGTGACAAAATTAACAATTTTTTGAATATCCTGCATTAAAACTTTTTCCCTTTTTTCCCCGCCCTGAAAATATTGCTGAACCCGGCTGCAATACCCAGTGCCAGTCCAATAAACATTATAACAGGGCCTGTATCAAATTTTTTATCCAGCCAAAGCCCGATAAAAAGGCCGATAAAAATAGACAATGCCACTGACATCCCAAGGCTGGCAAAATATCCAAGTTCTCTGATGGTTTTGCCGGTTTCCTTTTTCATCTTCTGCTTCTGCCTTTGATGTCATTTAATGTGGCCTTAAAAATTAATTTATCTTGAAAGCAAATAACACATGATGAATTTCAAGTCAATGTGAAAAACATTAAAAAATATTTAAAAATCCTTTATCACTATCATTGGTAATTTCAGCGACTATCCAGGCATTTATGCCCTTGCTCTTCATTTTTTCCACACAGGCTTTTGCATCTTTTTTATTCAGGCTGATAAGCAACCCGCCGGATGTCTGGGGATCGAACATCAGATCAACTATTGCCCTGTCAACGGCTTCATCAATTTGGGTCCACTCTTTAAAAAAACTGCGGTTTTTATGGGCTCCGGCCGGAACCATACCCATGCGCGCAAAGTCCAGAACATTGTTTAACAGAGGAACCTTCTGGGAAAAAAGCATAATCTCTTTTTTTGAGCCTTTTGCCATTTCCAGCAAATGCCCGGCCAGTCCGAATCCTGTAACATCTGTGCAGGCATTGACAAAAAATTGTGCCATCACCTCTGCTGCAGTTTTGTTCAACATGGACATGACGGCAACAGATTCTTTTATATTCTGGGGTGTGGCCAGTTTTGCCTTTATGGCAGTTGACATGATTCCGGTTCCCACAGGCTTTGTTAAAATAATGGCATCCCCTGTGGCGGCAGTGGAATTGGTTTTCACCTTATCTGGATGCACAATTCCTGTAACGGAAAGCCCATATTTAAATTCCTGGTCATCCACTGAATGACCGCCGACCAGAACAGCACCGGACTCGTTAATTTTATCCAGTCCACCCCTTAATGTTTGCGCCAGGATCTCCTCGGGCAGGTCATTGCTTGGAAAACATACAATATTCATGACTGTAATGGGCTCTCCTCCCATGGCATAGACATCACTTAAGGAATTGGCTGCAGCAATCTGTCCGAATTCGTATGGTGAATCCGTTACCGGAGTCAAAAAATCAAGGGTCTGGATAAGCGCTGTTTGAGAATTCAGCTTATAGACTCCCGCGTCATCGGGAGAATCAAGACCCACGATCAGGTTGGGGTGAGATTTAATATCAAGCCTGCTTACAATTCGATCCAGCGTCCCTGGATCCAGTTTGGCAGCTCACCCCGAGGCTTTTACCTTCTGTGTTAAACAAATCGTATTGGCTTTTTCCATCTGTTTCAAAAAAACAATCTCTTTTTTTTCCATTTTCAAACTTCCTTTTATTGCATGCAAATCACGCAGGCAAACCTGGCCTTTGTTTTTTCGCCCCTAAAAGAATAAAACAGTTCTGTATTACATTTGGTACAGATTTTCATATTTTCAACGTGTTCTTTTTTTATACCCTTTTCAATGAGTTGATCCTGAGTTATTTCCCAGAAATTAAAATAATCTTTGTCTTGAATTTTATATTTCCACAAATTTTGGGGGATTTCATCCTTATAATTTACAAATTCAGAACAACAGGGGCCAAGGGAAGGGCAAATGCCGGCCAAAATATTTTCAGGCTGACACCCAAACTCAAGGATCATTTTTCCCACGCATTTTCCAATAATATTTTTAACACTTCCCCGCCACCCGGAATGAATATTTGCAATTACTTTTTTTATAGGGTCATACAGCATGACAGCCTGGCAATCAGCCACCTGGATAACAATAAACAAATCTTTTATGTCCGTGATAATGGCATCGGCAGTATCGTTTTCAATATTGGATAAAAATTGTTTCGACAAATTTATTTCATCTTTTTTTAATACCTTTATGCCGGTTTTGTGCACCTGATTTAAAAAAATAAAAGGCTTTGTCCCCATTTTTCTTGCAATTGTTTTCCGGTTATCTGCACTGACTGCCAGTTTATCACCTGAATTCATGCCTTTATTTAAAGGATGAGAAGAAATCATTGTATTTATTGCGTCTGTCCTTGTAAATACACCATGAACAATACAAGACTGATTTTTAAGCTGTTTAAACTCATAGACTTTGATATCAGTGCTTTCCATAATAAAGTTCACCAATCCGCTCTATGATTTTTGTTGTAGAGATATCAGGTTCCAAAAAGACCCTTTCTATACGCCCCCCATTTTTTTTTACAAAATCAGCCCCGATGATCTGCTCTTCCGGCCAGTCCGCCCCTTTAACCAGCACATCAGGACAGATGGCCTTAATCAAAATTTGCGGGTCAGGCTCATCAAACAGCACCACATGATCAATACAGGCAAGGGCTGCCACAACAATAGACCGATGGTCCTGCCCGATCACCGGACGTTTTTCTCCTTTGATCTGCTTCACGGAAACATCGGAATTTAATCCCAGAATAAGAATATCGCCCAGACCTGCCGCATGGGTTAAGTATTTTACATGTCCTGCATGAATAATATCAAAACATCCATTGGTAAATACAATTATTTTTTCCGCCTCCCTGTATTGCCTGGATAATGCTTTAATCTCAGAAAGAGTAACTATTTTATCCATATATATCCTGTCTCCGGATGAATTAACCTTGTCTATACATATCGTTTCACCCTTTCATCGTCAATCTTTTTATCTTTTTAAAACACCTATGGTTTTAAGCTATCTGTGTTTTACAGAAGCTTCTTGAACGATTGAAGGAATGTCGGTTAATAAAATCAAAAAAACATTTTTCCCCTTAATACCTGTAATGGCTTGACATTTCATGATATTTTGACTATTTAATAAAATTAAGAAGAACACCTTTAAAACCAATATTTATAATTCAATTAAAGGTATTCACAAAATTATTTTAATATGAATGTGGATGATATCTTTATATCTTTTCTGATAAGGAGAAAAAAATGAAACAAACCGATTCTTTTCTCAAAGGCAAACATATACTGGCTGTTGACGATGAATGGGATGTCATTGAAACCATACAGGAAATCCTGGACAAAGCAAAAGTAGACGTTGCCCAGGACTATGAGACCGCTTCTGAAAAAATTCTCCAGACCAGATATGACCTTGCGATTCTGGATATTATGGGAGTCAACGGGATTAAGCTTTTAGAAGAATGCGTAAAAAGGGACATCCCTGCCGTCATGTTGACTGCAAATTCCCTGAACCCGAATTCCCTGATGGAGTCCATTAAAAAAGGGGCTATTTCCTATCTCTCCAAAGAGCATTTAAGCGAACTTGACTTACTAATCGAGGAACTATTGGGAGCACAAAACCAGGGCAACCCCACCTGGAAACTTCTTTTTGAAAAACTTGGCAATGTTTTCAATCAGCGATTTGGAAAAGGCTGGAAAAATGAGAACAAGGATTTCTGGAATGATTTTGAAAAAAACTGGGAAGTCTCCAGGGGTATCCAGGAAAGGCTATTACACGATAAGAACATCATAGACAAAGGCATTTAAATTCAAATAACTTTGATATTTTATAAATACCCCAACAGCCTGGGCAGAAAAAGTACAACCTCAGGCACGTACGTCAGAAAGAAGAGTACCCCGATCTGAATCGCCAGAAACGGCATTACTGCCCTTGAGACATAAATAATATCCCTTTTTGCCAGCGCTCCCGTTATAAACAGGCTAACCCCCATAGGGGGCGTGCAGTACCCAATGGCAAGGTTTACTGTCATGATGAGCCCGAAATGCATGGGATCGACATTAAAAGGGCCGAGCAACGGCAGGAATACCGGGCCCAATATCAATGTGGCTGAAATAATATCCATGAACATGCCGATAATGAGCAGCAGGATGTTCATAGCCAGTAAAAAAATAATAGGTGAATGAATACTTGCCACAACAATTTCTGCCACCCTGTTTGGAATATTTTCAG
>JAOZRF010000114.1:0-2343 GCA_029940245.1 Desulfobacula sp. | reverse complement strand
ACGCATACACACACGCAACGACCGCGGCTTCATTGGCTGTAAACATTCCGGAAAAAATACCGCCGAAAATAATAACAATGAGCATTACTGCCCAGAATCCTTCCTTTAAGATAGCATACAGCTCTTTAAAATTCGGGGCAGGTAATCTGTGGATATCCGTTCTTTTTCTGTAAAGAAGCCAGGTATAAAGACAGACACAGATAATAATAAGGACACCTGGAATAAGCCCTGTCATAAAAAGCCCTTCCAAAGACACATTGCTGATCATGGAATAAAAGATCATACTGATACTGGGCGGAATAATAACCCCGAGGTTTGGTGACGTGGTCATGAGGCCCAAAGTGTAGTTTTCATCATACCCGTTCTTGATAAGGGCTGGAATCATGAATCCGCCAAGGGCAACCACTGTAGCAACCGTGGATCCTGAAATAGCACCAAACAGCCCGCAGCCAATGACTCCGGCCATACCAAGACCGCCGGGCAGCCAGCTGACCAGGGCATTGGCAAGGTTGATCAATTTTTCAATCATTTTCCCTTTGCTCATGATATTACCACAAAGGATAAAGAACAGAACCACAACCAGCGCAAACTTATCAAGACTCCGGAAAAGCGTCTGGGCCAACAGATCGGGAGGTATGTCCAGGAATACAACAAAGCCAATGGCTGCAGTAAAAAACAAACTCAAAAAAACCGGAATATAGGTTGTCATAAAACCCAGGAGAATACATAGAATAATCAAATCGCTGATATGCATGAAAATAAGCCTTTTTATCTATTTCGGGTGGCTTGTTCGAAAATCTTGAATCATTACCTGAACCGTCCTGATAAATACCATCACACCCATTACAGGCATGATGGTATATATAGCGACAAGAGGAATCTGCATGATAATTGTTTTCTGGTGTGTTACAAACTGCAGATGGGTCATTTGATACCCATAGTAAACCATCATGCCGGCAAAGATAAGCATCAGTATATTGGAATAAAATGTCAATCCGGATTTAAGCCTGGGAAAGATCTGGACAACGGCATCAATTTTAATCATTGCCCTTTGCTTGACTGCCACACTGGCACCCACAAATGTTGAATAGATAATGACGATACGCACCAGCTCTTCACTCCAGGCAAGGGTGTAGTTAAACCCATACCTTAAGACAACGTTGGCAAAAAGAGATAAAAGCGCTGCCATTACAATAATAAAAAGAGTCCATTCTTCAATATTGGTGACAATGGTGTCTAATTTTTTTAAAGTTTTCCCAAGCATAAACCAGATCCTGTTAAGCGTTTGTTATCAATCAATAATTACCTTACTCAACTTTCGGTCTTAAGTTCCTGCAGACGGGGTCAGGCTTGTTTTATTGTGTTTTTATCAATAAATCTATATCAAAAATGCAATAATGCAAGCCTGACCTCAGTCAAATCTGCCAACTCCGAAAGTTGAGTTAACTTATTGCAGCAATTCCTGAACTTCTTTTAAGAAATCAGCCGGTTTGTAGGTATCGCCAGGATAAAGCTTATTGATTTCAGGTGCATATTTATCATATACGCCCTTGCTTTGTTCCAATAAGGTTGCCATGTCTGAATCTGAAAGCTTAAAGAATTCAACACCAGCGGCTTTTGCTTTTTCAATATTGGTATTTTCTTCAGTGAGTGATTTTATCCGACTTTTTGCACATACATCATGAACACTGGCAATAAAAGCGGCTCTTGTGTCAGCGGGAAGCTTTGCAAGCCAGGCTTTATTAAAGATCCAGATAAAAAGTCCCTGGGCATAGTTAATCTGGGTAAAATATTTTGCCACTTCAAATTTTTTGGTTACATTACAGACAGTAAGTGTATGATCCAGACCGGTAATAACACCCTGTTTCAACGCAACCGGAACATCAGGCCATGGCATGGAAACAGGATTGAATCCCCAGTTCCTGTAGCTTAACTGATTAACCGCCGCTTCTGCAATCCTGAACTTTACTTTTTTAGCATCTGCAATATTCCTGACAGGTATGGTTGTTGCCCATCCATAATTCCCATATCCGGTAATATCAAGCCCGGTAATACCCTGATGATCCATTGCCATTAAAAAATGATTAAACGTCTTTGTGTTATTGATAAATTTATCAAGCTTTTCAAAAGAATTCACAAGGAACGGCAGGTTCACAATTCCAAATCTGGGACCAAGATTTGTCGAAGCCACAGAGCTTACTCCCATACCCTGGACAGCGCCCATTTGAAGCATGTTCAGTACTTCCACCTCACCGCCCAGCATGGAATAGGGTTTAAAATCTACATAGACCTGACCATTTGTCCGTTTCCAGACCTCATCGCGAATTTCAAAACCGGCTAAAG
>JAOZRF010000521.1 GCA_029940245.1 Desulfobacula sp. | reverse complement strand
GCCGGTTGAAAACCTCGTAGTGCCATAATCTTCTTACCTTTTCTTGTAAGTGTACATAAATGTCATTTCAGCAATAAAACATATCGTATTTTTTTAAGAAAAATAGATGAACCACCTCCCTTTAATAACTTTTAATTACAACTAGTTAATTTTTTAGCTCCTATTATTCGTGTAGAACAACCATGTTCGATTACTGCAATCAGTGATATGCCTGAATATTTTTTTAAGGATTCTAAGCATTCTGAAATATTTACAATCAAATATCATTCACTGATTCCGATCAAGATGACTCCGATTTGTTGTGGCTTTTTTTGATTTGCTAGTTCCAGGTAGCATGCAACACCGCTGCAAAAAAAACCAGGACCAGCGATATATTGCTCATAGGGAAGTCCGATGGGATTGTTGCGCCCGTGCATGTTTTATGACATGCATATCCCGGGGCAAAGTGATTTTGACCGTATTATTTTCAGAATAACAGTTGTTTTTTGAAGAGCTGATCCGATCTGCAACAATCATTTCAGTACCAATGTCAAGCTGATAACGAATGTGGGAGCCAGTAAACATCCTATTATCGATTCTTGCAAAGACGCTGTTGGTATCTTCCCTTTGGGAATCTGCGACCTCAATATCAATAGTTTCAGGACGGGCAAGAAGATCTACCGTATCCCCGGGAATCAATCCATTGAGCTTATAATCAACCCTTACCGAACCAAGCTCGGTTTTTACATGAAGGGTGTCTGACCTGGAGTCAACATATTCTACAACACCGTGAAAGATATTTGCCGTCCCAACAAATCCGGCCACAAAGGGATTTAGTGGTTTATGGTAGATTTCAGTGGGGGTGCCTGTCTGACAAATTTCACCACGTTTCATGACCACGATCCGATCGGAAATGGACATGGCTTCTTCCTGATCATGGGTGACAAAAATAATCGTAAGCCCCAATTTTTTGTGCAGAGTTCTGATTTTCGTCTGCATGCTTTGCCTCAGATTTGCATCAAGACTTGAAAAGGGTTCATCAAGTAGCAAAATCTTTGGGTTTAAGCTGAGAGCTCTTGCCAAGGCAACCCTCTGCTGTTGACCTCCACTGAGTTCTCCGGGTTTTCGTTCTGAAAGAGTTTCCATTTGTACCATTTTTAACAGATGGATGACTTTCTTTTGTATGACTTTTTTGGGAACCTTTCTTATTTTGAGACCAAACCCTATATTTTCTGCCACCGTCATATGGGGAAAAAGAGCATAATTTTGAAACACCATGCAGGTATCCCTGAGGTTGGGCGTAATGTTACCAATCTCTTTTCCATCAAGAAATATTTCACCCCTGTCAGGCTGGATAAACCCACCGATCATTTTAAGCAATGTTGTCTTTCCGCAACCACTGGGTCCAAGAATGCTGACTAGTTCCCCTTTGTTGACATCGAAGCTGACATTATTTACTGCTGTAAAATCCTCAAACTCTTTATAGAGATTATTGATCCAAAGAAATGCATTGTTGTTGAGATCCATGCTATACTCCTGCTATTTTCTGTTTTGAAAAAACGGCAATAGCCTTAAGAATTGCCATACAGACCATTACGACCAGAATCAGCATCATGGACATGGCACAGGCAGCGCCCATTTCGCCTTGCTCGGCCACAGAAAGGATATAAACTGAGGCTAGCTGTTTTCCTGGTGATATAAGGAAAATAACTGCGCTGATCGTGACCATACTTACCATGAAGGTATAAACAAAACTGCTGACCAAGGCAGAGTTCATCAACGGCAAAATAATCATGAAAAATGTTTTAATGGGGCCAGCCCCCATGTCCCTTGCGGCATCTTCTATGGTCGTATCGATTTGCTGTAACTTGCCGATTCCGGCTTCAACCCCCACAGCCAGGTTTCTGAAACCTTCATTGAGAATCATTATCAACAGGGTGCCGGTCAATGCCAGAGGCGGGGAATTGAAAATAAGGAGATATCCTATGCCCATGACTACCCCGGGAACGGCAAATCCAGTTAAGGAAAAGAATTCCAATAATCCTGCTACCGGAATGTGTTTGCGGATTAAAACATAGGAAAGGGTTATGCCGATGGTGGTGGCCTTAAGCGTGCCGCAAATAAATAGCGCGACAAGCAATGGCTGCTCGAAGATCCAGTAAGCAATGGAGAAAC
>JAOZRF010000520.1 GCA_029940245.1 Desulfobacula sp. | reverse complement strand
CATTTTATGTCCTTACTGGGCAGTCCAATTTGAAACATTTATCGAACCTGAATCAGGAAATGAGCTACCCGATGTTGATCTTGATATAAATGATGACGCGGCCCTTTATTTTACCAGTGGCACAACAGGTGACCCGAAAGCTGTTCTTTTAACCCATAAGAATCTTGAACATGCCTGCTATATTGAACATGCCCATCATGGCCAGACCCATGCCGACATCTTTCTTTGCATACCTCCTTTGTATCATACCGGTGCCAAGATGCACTGGATGGGCAGTTTTCTTGTGGGAGGAAAATGTATTCTGCTTAAAGGCGTAAGTCCCCAATGGATTATTGAAGCTGTGTCTGAAGAATTGTGCACCATTGCCTGGCTTCTGGTTCCCTGGGCCCATGATATCCTTATTGCCATTGAAAACAAAGAACTCGATCTTTCAAAATTCACGCTTTCCCAGTGGCGGCTGATGCATGCCGGCGCCCAGCCCGTGCCGCCAAGCCTGATTGAAAACTGGAAAAAATATTTCCCCGGCCAGGATTATGACACCAACTATGGGCTGACAGAATCAACAGGTCCAGGGTGCGTTCATCTAGGACTTGAAAATGCCGGCCGGATCGGTCCCATTGGGTTACCCGGATTTGACTGGGAAGCAAAAATTGTCGACAAACAGGGGAATCATCTTTTCGCCAATGAATCAGGGGAACTCATTGTCAAGGGCCCGGGGGTAATGAAAGAATACTATAAAAATCCCGAGGCAACTGCCAGGACACTTAAAGATGGGTGGCTTTATACAGGGGATATTGCCAGATATGATAAAGACGGGTTTATCTGGCTTGTGGACCGGAAAAAAGACATGATTATCTACGGTGGAGAAAACATCTTTCCTGTTGAAATTGAAAATTTTTTCCAGAAAAATAAAAAGATTAAAGATATTGCAGTCATTGGAATTCCAGATGAACGACTTGGGGAAATACCTGCCGGGATCATCAGCGTCAAACCCGGGTGCATGCTTTGTGAAAGTGATATCATCGAATTTCAGCAGAAACTGCCGCGGTATAAACAGCTTAAAAAAATCTTTTTTGGCGATGTTCCCAGAAATCCCACAGGGAAAATCGAGAAGCCAAAATTACGAAGAATATATGCTGAGGACAAACGAAAAGATATTCGAAAACTGCTTCGATAGTCTTAATTAGTGCCTGAACGAAAACATCATTCAGGCACGGTTTTAAGTTTTAAATTTTAGGGGTTAAGTTAAAAACAAGAAACAATTTCGGATAATGGCAAATCTCTGACCAAAATTGGAAAACTATATTTCGGAATTTTCGGTCAGACACTAATTAAAGGAGACCAATTGAACGCTTTATTTAACAGAATCGGGCTGAACCTGTTTTTTATCATTCTTGGCTCCTGCCTGTTTTTTTCAAGTGCATCTGCTGCTCTGGACAATGAAATTCTGAAAGAAGATATTTTAATTGCCATTGAAAAAAAATACTCCGACAACAGCTTTGAGGCTGATTTTACCCAAATTTCAAAGCTTGCCGCGCTTGATATCATAGAAAAGGCATCCGGCAAAGCCTTTTTCAGTCATCCTGGAAAAATGAGATGGGAATATAAGGAACCTGAACACCATGAAATTATTACCAATGGCAAATTGCTATGGATTTTCAGACCTGAAGAAAACCAGGTCATGCAGGGGGATGCATCTCAGTTTTTTAAAGCAGGGGCTGGAGGTGCTTTTTTATCAGATATTTCTCTTATAAGAAAAAATTATATCATCCACCTTAATGAAATTACTGAAAATTATGCAGAGTTGAACCTGGTTAGCGACAAAAACAATCCGGAGATGTCTTTGATTGTCGTCCGAATATCAAGAAAAAACAATGAAATTGAAAGGGTTATTATCAAAAACACCTTTGATGATACCACCCGGTTTGAGTTCAATAATATTCAATTTAAAAAAATTGACCCTGACATATTTGAGTTCAAACCTTTTAAAGGATTAAATATTATAAATTTAGACTAAATTATTATTTAAGGGTTACACAATGGAAAAAAAAATAAAACAACTTGCCGGAGAAAAAAATGCCATCATCCTGGCTCACAATTATCAACCCCCTGAGATTCAGGATATTGCCGATCTTTGTGGTGATTCTCTTGAATT
>JAOZRF010000519.1 GCA_029940245.1 Desulfobacula sp. | reverse complement strand
TGCTGCTACGCCTTGTTGCATGATAATTATGTTTTAATTATGGTGAAACTTCAGAACACTTAACACTTAACACTGTAACTCAGATCAAAAAGGAAACAATTATTCATGTCCCAAAAAGAGTTCTCGATTGTGGATACGACATTGAGAGAAGGTGAGCAGTTCTATAAAAGCAATTTTTCAACATTGGATAAAATCGAAATTGCCAGACAATTGTCTGATTTCGGTGTTGAATATATTGAATTGACATCTCCTTGTGCATCACCCAAGTCGAAGACGGACTGTGAAACCATCGCCAGGATGGGATTGAACTCAAAAGTCCTGACCCATATCCGATGCACAAAAGAAGATGCGATAACTGCAATTGAAACCGGGGTTTTTGGGATCAATTTTTTTTTTAGTTTATCAATTCTTAAGGATAAAACCTGTTTTGAAAAACAAATATCAGAAATCCTGGAAAACATACTGGATGTTTTATGGTTTACCAGAAAAAATGCCCCGGAAGTGGAAATTCGTTTTTCCCTTGAAGATATTTTCAGGACTCCTGGTGACCGTTTGATCAAGATTTACAAAGCAATTGGAAAATCAGGGTGGGTTGACCGTCTTGGGATTAGTGATACGGTGGGGATAGCACTTCCCAGTGATGTCGAAAACCTCGTTGGACTCTTAAAGTCGCTGTACCCAAAGAATATTGAATTTCATGGGCATAATGATACGGGGTGTGCTGTGGCCAACAGTTATGCAGCCCTGAAAGCAGGCGCAACCCATATTAACACCTCGATTTTAGGTATCGGCGAAAGAAATGGGATCACTTCTCTGGCAGGATTTATTGCCAGGATGTACAGCCTTGACATCGACCTGATAAAGGGGAAATATAATCTGAAACAATTTAAGCAGCTTCATGAAACCATTGCAAAACGAATCGGCATTGATATCCCCTTAAACCATCCCATTGTGGGGAAAGCTGCATTCATGCATAAAGCCGGTGTCCATACAAAATCAGTCATCCTCAATCCAAAATCCTATGAAATTATTAACCCTTCTGATTTTAATGAATTGCGCAGCATATTGATCGCCCATAAACTCGTGGGCTGGAATGCCGTCAAGGAAAGGGCCAATAAGATCGGACTTGCTTTTGAAGACGATGAAATCAAAAAAATTTCTCTTAAAATAAAGCAGCTTTCCGACGGGAAAAATATTGAGCTTAAAAAAGTAGACGAAATTCTGATTAATGCGTATAGAAAAGAATAAAACAAGAACAGGTACGCTGTTACCATACAAATAAAACAAAAAGTTTTTCAGGGGAAGAATAATGATATCTGACAAAAATGATAAATTATATGAGATTCTGCTGGATTCTGCCACAAAAGTATCAATGGGGAACTATGATATGACAGACAGCCTCATGGAACTGACCCGGCAGGATAAATATCCGCCCGAAATCACCAGACTTGCAGAAGCTTTTGGCATGATGATCGTAAAGATTGAATCCCGGGAGTACAATCTCGAACAATTATTAAACACGCTTAAAATTAAGAATATAAAACTGAAAGAAACTCTCCGGAAAGTCCAGCTCCTTGAAAGTATTCAGAGCCATTTGAGTAAATTTGTCCCCAAATCAGTGCAAGACCTGATCACAGACAATCCGAAAAATCCAGACCTCAATAAGCGTGAAAAAGATATTTCTGTACTTTTTCTGGATATTGCAGGCTATACTAGAATGAGTGAAAATAATTCCAGGGATAAAATGAACTATCTGATTGAGACCTATTTTTCAGAATTCTTGAATATCATCGTTGAAAACCAGGGTGATATCAATGAGACTGCAGGAGATGGTCTGATGATTCTGTTTCAGGATGATGAAGCAAAGGTCCATGCCATCAATGCGGTCACGGCAGCCATGGGGATTCGTCAAAAGACAGATATGATCAATGAATCCCTGAAAGATCGGTATGAGGCGGTTGCGGTAAATATGGGGATCAATTCCGGTCTGGCCTCTGTGGGGTCCACCCGATTACAGGGTGTTGCCGGTGATAGATGGACCTATACAGCATCAGGGCCGGTCACCAATATTGCGGCAAGGGTCTGTTCCATATCTGAAGGAGGCAAGGTACTGGTTACTGATTGTACTGCAGCCCATCTGACAGACAGGTTTGACCTTT
>JAOZRF010000518.1 GCA_029940245.1 Desulfobacula sp. | reverse complement strand
AACTATGAATCCCTGGAAATACCTTATAGCTGTGCAAACAGAGAGTTTTGTGACTTGAATGAATTATTTTTTGTCAAAGGCATATCAAAAAACATGCTTTCACAGGCAGAAAATATTGGCAATCTATTTTTTGATCAGGATAACCAGGATGATTCAAACAAAGAATTGCAATTAAAATTAAGCGACATATTCACTGTTTTTGGTACAAAGAAAAACAAGACCGAGAACCAAGACAACCCCAATAAAAAATACAGGTTTTCAGGAAAAATAAATATTAATACAGCCCCTGTTCCGGTCATTGCTGCAATTCTGCCATTTGGAAAGCAGGATCTTGCCGTAAGTATCAGTGAACACCGTCTTCTGAAACCCGATGAACAAGAAAGCGGTTATACAAATGATCTGTCATTTAAAGACTGGTACGCGGATATTGCCGGATTAACTGAAAAGGAAAAGGTGAAAATAGCCAAAATAATCACTTACTCCTCTAACATTTTTTCCATAGAATCCCATGTCAAATTCAATGGAAGAACCCTTGTTTTAACAAATGTTATATCCCGACAAAGGGATGAAACCGGCCAATGGTATTGCAAGACACTCAGGCAACTGATAGATTAGACATCAATCTTATTCTTCCACGCAGTAAATCTCACCATCCAGGCTGCCGAAATAGATTTTTCCACTATCAATTTTTGGTGATGAAATTACCTCTCCCCGTGTCTTAAATGACCATATTTCCTCCCCTGTTCCTGCATCAAGGCAGTAGAGATAATTGTCGTTGCTCCCGATGTACACCTTACCATTGGAAACAAAGGGAGAAGAATAGACTTCATCATCCGTCGCAAACGTCCAGATCTCTGTCCCTGCATTGGCGTCCAGGCAATAGACCTTTCCATCAAGACTGCCCACATAAAGTTTGTCTCCAACCACTGCCGATTTGGAAACAATAGCCCCGCCCGTTGCATATTTCCAGACCTCAGTGCCGTCGGAAAGGTTCAGGCAATAGATATTCGTGTCTCCAGCAGTGACACTGGCGCCGCCGCTGTCTTCCTCAAGATTATTCCCGCCGCCAAAGAAGACCTTGTCTCCGGCTATTGTGGGTGAAGAAAGGATTCGTCCTGGCAATGGCGTATCTGTCGGATATTTCCACTTTTCAGTATAATAATTTTCATCATTAATATTGAGACTGGTACCATGACAATAGAAATAACCATCCCAGCTGCCAAAATAAATTCTTCCGTTGTAATATGCAGGTGTGGCCGTAATATTGCCACCTTTGACATTCGACCACTGAGGGCTTGAGTCGACTTTGTAGGAGTATATTGCATTGTCGCTGCTGCCAAAGAATAAAACATCACTGTCTAAAGTTGGCGAGGATATGATATTTGTATTATCCGTAAAGTCAGGAAAACCATTTACTTGATCAACTATCCAACTTTTTTCACCGCTATCCTTATTCAGCGAATAGAATTGATTATTTAACGTCCCAAAAAAAACGTTATCCGTATCAATTGCCGGTGTGGCAAATATTGCCAAAGGTCCGGCGCCCGGATTCGTGGTATAGTCCCAAACTTTTACACCTGTTTCCGCATTCCGGCAGTAAAGCTTTCCATCGCAACTGCCGATGTAAACATTACCATCATTGATGGTAGGAGAACTATAGATATTGCCATTGGTCTGGTAAGTCCAGAGCGGTGCCACCAGAACAAAGTCAAGGGTGACGGTGTCTGTCTGACTCACTGGTATGGAAGTTTTAAACCCTGGATCATATCCATCTTCAGTGATCACATTAACTACAGCGCTTCCAAGAACATCCACAGGTATTCCGGCAATGGAATAGAGCCCGTTTGATCGGGTTTTTGTCTGAATCACATCCGGAAAAATAATATTGATCGGCTTATTCTGAATCGTTACCACAACTGTGGCATTGGCAACAAGCTCCAGTTTGTGAGTTTTAACCGTTCCTTGCAGGTTTTTTTTACTCAAAGGCATAAGGAAGAGATTCCCTATATCTTTTTTTGTTTCATTGCCAGTAAACTCGACTGGTTTTTCCATAATATAATAATCTTTATGAAGAATCTTCATTCTAACAGATGTAAGTGCATCCGGGATAGTTATGGAAAAAATTCCGTCTGAATCCGATACTGTTGTATCTCTGGAACTGGTGATGGT
>JAOZRF010000113.1:3489-8061 GCA_029940245.1 Desulfobacula sp. | reverse complement strand
CCCCAGGATGGTTTTATTGAAAAAAACAGACGGTCAAAGCCGTGCCATAAAACATAATCATCTGTTTGTTCGAGTATTTTTGTCAGGTCTAAAAGCCGTCTTTTATCAACCTTTAAAGATTCAGATGTCAGTCCCGCGGCAGGCAATGGAAAATATTTTTGAATCGCATATTGTTTTTGATAAGTATCTCCTGATTTGTGGAAAATCTCATAATGCGCTTCAAAATAAATTTTCTCAGATAAAATAAGCTTGTCTTTCAGCCTGACATTGGCAAGACCATCTATACCTGTATAGGTTCCAACGGGCTCAAAATAAGACTTGGCATCATATCCAGCTAGTCTTCCCTCAAGGTTTAAATGTCCACCAAACTGGTTATCAATATTTTCATACCAGGTTTTGTTTTCATATCCGTCCCTGTTTTCATATTCATCCCTGTTTTCATACCCAGGCTTATTTTTAAATGGTGGATTATTTTCAGACAAGACCGGGTCCGCCCCGGCCAAAAGGTTTTGGGTAAACACCAATGATAAAAAAAAGGATATGAGCCAAAAAAGCGTATCATGCTTTGATTTCATCATTTACAATGAGCCCGTCTTTGATGGTAACAAGTCGTGTGGCATAATCCATGACCATCTTGTCATGGGTTGAAAAAATAAAGGTGACCTTTTTTTCGGTGTTCATTTTTTTCATCATTAAAACAAGGTCTTCTCCTGTTTTTGAATCAAGATTAGCCGTTGGTTCGTCTGCAAGAACAATGGCAGGGTTTGAAACAATAGCCCTTGCAACGGCAACCCGTTGCTGCTGGCCTCCGGAAAGTTCGGCAGGCCGTCTGTCATATTTGCCTTTAAGACCCACATCATCCAGTATTCCCTTTGCCCTGTCGCATCGTTCAATTTTAGGCACTCCCTGCAAAAGCATAACATACTCAACATTTTCAATGGCGGATAAAACCGGGATAAGATTAAAGGCTTGAAAAACAAAGCCTATTTTATGCAGTCTTAAAGAGGCAAGATCTGCCTGGTTCATGTCTGCAAAGCAATTGTTATCAACGATTACACTTCCTGAGTCAGGCAGATCAAGGCCGCCGATGATATTGAGCATTGTGGTTTTGCCTGATCCGGACGGGCCGGCAAGGGCAACAAACGCTGCCTTATCTACTATAAGATCAATACCGCAAAGGGCTTCAACAATTACTTTCCCCTGCTTATAGGTTTTTTTGATATTTTTTGTTTCAACAATTGCCATAGGCTGTCTCCATGTAAATTGATCTTATCTGCTTTTTATTCCCATGGTATCTAATTTCCAGGGCATCTAATTTGGCGTATCTAATTTTTTCTCATGGCCGTGGTCGGTGTAACCCCGGCAGCCTTAAAAGCCGGATACAAGCTGACCAGAATACCCAATAAAAGCACCACAAGCCCTGCCACTACAACATCCCGGGCCCAGATTTCCGGATACAGAATTCTGGGGATTCCCCACATTTGTGTACCTGCTGCCAGGGCTGATAAATCAATCCCGTTTTTTGCAATGGCAACAACACTTAAAAATCCCAGTATAATACCCGTCAATATTCCCAGAACCAAAAGGAAAAAAGTTTCTGTCACAACCCCTTTAATGATCTGGAAGGGTCTCATCCCAAGGGCTTTCATCAAGCCAAACTCTCTCATTCTTTCAAATATGGCCATAAGGGTCGTATTGACAATACCAAAGCCCATTGCAACAAAAACCACAAAATACCAGATATAAAGGAAAAATTCCGACATCTCAAGATATGCTTTTATCATGGGTAAAAGCTGCTGCCAGGTTTCAACAACAAATGTATCATCACCTATAGCGGTAATTAATTTTTTGGCAGCCTGGGTTTCTTTTTTGCCGGTTATATCAAGCCTGGGCAGGATTATGGAAATTTCTGATATAGAGTCCCCCATTTTAAGCATTTTGGCAGCCTGTGATATGGGAACAAAAACAAATTGTTTTTCTACTGCTTCAGACTCTGCACTGAAAATTCCTACAATCCTGAACGCTTTTGAAGCAATTTCTTTTTGGGTGTCCTGGGACATGAGAATCAACTTATTCCCGATTTTTGTATTAAATTTTTTAAGAAAAGCCTTTCCCACAATAATTTTATTTTTATCTCCCGGTAAAAGAAACCGTCCGGATATCATGGTGTTGCCAATAAAGGAAATTTTTACTTCCTTTTCAGGCTCTATCCCCACAAGGGTCACGCCGGTCGCGTGCCTGGCATTGGAAGCAATTGCATTTACCCTGACCCGTTTTGCCCAAAGAGTACCTGGATCTTGCGTTTTAGAAAGCGCTTTGTCAAGCTTGTCAATATTATCCATGGAGTTTTCAACAACAGGGTCATTTCGGTAATTCTGGTTATGGATCTGGATACTTCCTGTCAGGGTGGATATGGAGTTTTTCACCATCTGGGTTTCCATTCCCCGCATGAGTGCTCCCAGAAAAATCATGCTCCAGACACCTATGATCACAGCCATCAGGATCACAATGGTTCTTCTCGGGTTTCTCCAGATATTTCTCCACGCTAAAATAATATACATAATTTATTGTTTTTTAAACATTTGCCATAGCTTCAACAGGTTTTAATTTTCTTATCTTCAAAGCTGGAAAAAAAGAAGACACAAAGGTAATCAAAAATACGACCAGAGGCCCTGCTGTAGCAGAAATCAACGACAATTTCGGATAAAGTCTGTCTGGAATTCCATATTGCTTAAGTATGTCTTCCGTGCCGGCAATAAAAATCCCATATTTTTGAAAATAGATCGTTACAAGGCTTCCGATTATGATCCCCAGAATAATTCCCACAATGGTCATGCAAATGGATTCAAACATGACAAGCTTTGTAATTCTGGAAGGACTTGTTCCAATGGCCATCATCACGCCAAACTCCCGGGTTCTCTCCAGGATAGCCATTAAAAATGTATTAAAAATGCTGAAGGCAACAACAATGACAAGGATGATATACATGATGATGCCGCTGACAAGATCCATCTGTATCCCTTGCAGAAGTCCGGGCATGATTTCCATCCAGTCAAGGCCTGCAAGAGCTTCGTCCCCTTTGATCGCTGAAAAATTATTCTGGATGTTTTGTTTGACCCTGGATACATCCCCAAGGGAATCTGCTGTTATAACAGCTTCATGAACACTTGTCCCCATTGAAAAGATTTCCTGGAATCCTTTAAGCCCCATCATGATAACATTTCGGTCAAACTCATCAATGCCCGAGTTAAAAATGCCTTTTATGGTAAGCACTGCGGCTGCAATTGAACCATCCCGCCCCTGTCCCAGTATGGTAATCTCATCATTGATGTTCACTTTTAAATTATTTGAAAGAAGTTCTCCTATAAGGGCTGTATATTCGTCATCCGCTTTTAGATAACTGCCTTTACGAACAAGGGATTTTATGCTTGAAACACGGGCTTCTTTCATGGGATCTATCCCCGTTACAACAACCCCGTATGTTCTTTTATCAGATGATACAAGACAGAATCCATTTGCCCTGAATGTGTAATGATCAATACCTTTCACCGTGTCAAGAAATTGTGCGATCCTGTCAGGATCTTTAATGACAAGGCGCATTTTTTTGTCTTTAAGATATCCTTGTGCCTGGATCTGCAGATGCCCTGTACTGATTTTAACACAGGTATTAATCATGGTTTCATAACAACCAAGCTGGAAAGACAGCATAAACACAAGGATCATGCCGGCAAAGGCAATTGCTGCAATAGTAAGAAGTGTTCGTCTAGGGTTTCGCCATATATTGCGCCAGGCCATTTTTAATTCTATTGACATGCAATATCCCTTTACAACCCTGGATTTTTAAGATGGGTCCGGCTAAAAATACTTTTGTTCAAACTTTTTTTAAATTTAATCTTCTCATATACAAATAGTGTATACTCATTTGTAGTATCTGATTTCTGCATTTTCCATTTTAAGGGGAAAAGCCTGTCTCCTGCCATCTGGATATCCCATGCAGTCATCATCTTTACAGACTGAAGGTCTTCATCAAAAAATGTTTCACTTAAAAGGATATTGTCCTCACGTATGGCAAGTTTGATCATTCCCCAGATGACCGGGGCCTCGGGTTTAGGCATTGATTTTATAAAATATATTTTTCTGCCATGGTCGATTTTTGTGTCTTCCAGGGTATGCACATAATCTTTGATAAGGCTGTCGCTTTTTGCAAGGTCGTTGTTGGAAAAATCCGATCCCTGCCAGCTTTGAGACATCATGGAAGGGGGAAGTTTGATGATTCGGTTTATCTTGGGATTAAACATCCACATTCCTTTGCCGGCTTTAAGGGTACCGTTCCCTCTATCCTTTGCAGGTTCAGTGATAACAAACAAGGAATCAGATTCACCCCGGGTCCAGGCCTTGATGGTCATGGTGCGGTCCCAGTCAGGACGGTGAATGGTCATGTTTATGGTTGATACAGAGGCTTTCCCCCGCCAGTAATCAAAGGCATTTTTTACGATTGTTTCCGCCGTCATCCGGGCCTGCAAGCTTACTGCAGAAAAAAGTATTCCAATGATCAATATGGCTTTTTTCATT
>JAOZRF010000113.1:0-3389 GCA_029940245.1 Desulfobacula sp. | reverse complement strand
CTGTAATAATTCCCTTGCACAATATCGCATCCATGATTTTTTAAAAAAGAGATTTGATTTTTATTTTCAGCACCTTCAGCAACAATTTTCAAATCAAGACTTCTGGCCATCCTTATTATGGAATGCGTTAATGAAGCAATGGAAGAATCAGTTTCAATATCCATAATAAACGTTCGGTCAATCTTTAAGGTGGAAACCGGGAACCGTATCAGATATTTCAGGTTGGAATATCCAGTCCCAAAATCGTCAATTGACATGGTCAAACCAACACCTATAAGTTTATTAAGTTTATTTACAGTCTTTTCGACATCACTCATCAGCATACCTTCTGTTATTTCAAGCTCAAGAAAATCAGGATTCAGGCCGGATTGTTTTATTGCATTGCTGACATCTTCGTAAAACCCAGGGTATTGAAACTGTCTTGGAGATACATTGACAGCCAGTGAAATGGGTTTTAAATTTTGTTTCTGCCATTTGCTGTTCTGCCGGCATGCTTCATTAAGCACCCATCTGCCGATGTCTATTATCAAACCGGTTTCTTCAGCCACGGGAATAAACTCACAAGGAGGAATCATGCCCAGCTTTGGATGATTCCATCGAATCAATGCTTCTGCTCCCAGAATATTTTTTGTGCTGATATCAACCTTTGGTTGATAAAAGAGTAAAAATTCTTTTTTCTCAATTGCATTTCTAAGGTTATTTTCCAGTTCAATGCGTTGCCTGGCCGTTTCGTTCAGGGCGATAGTAAAAAAATGATATGTTTTTCCACCTTTTTCTTTGGCATGGTTCATGGCGCTTTCTGCAAAATCCATAATTTTGTCTGCACCTTCAATGGAATCATGACAGGTTGCAATACCAATACTTGCAGTCATAAAAATTTTCTGATTATCTATTGTGATCGGTTTGGATAGGATTTGCATTACCTTTTCTGCAACATGGGCAGAATGCGTTTCTTCTGTTATTTTGACAAACAATCCAAAAGTATGCCCTGCAATTCTTGAAACAGTATCGCTTTTACGAAAAGAATCCTTTAATCGACTGCTGATTTTTTTAAGAACCTTATCTCCATATTCACGTCCTAATCCATCCTTGATTAACGTAAACCGGTCAAGATTAATAAGAAACATTGCTATGTTGGTTTTATCCCGATAATTAGATATAATTGCCTGATCAACACGATCTAAAAAAATATCAACTTCAGGAAGCCCTGTAAGATAATCAACATTAGCTGTTCCAACTTTGTTTTGAGAAGGAAATAATACCAGGTACAACTGTGGTTCCTCTTTTTCCTGCTCAAGAGGGAGAAATATACTCGCACATTTTTTTGTCTGTTTTTCAGGAGTGGTAAATATAATATTACCCTGCCATGAATCCATCGTCTTAAGATCGTCTGAAATTTTTATAAAAAATGAATTATCCTGTTCACGGGAGCAAAAATCTTCAAGACTGTTTCCAATAACCTGACTTTCCGTTAACCCTATCATTTTTAAAAAAGGGATATTGGCATATTGAACAACTCTTTGGTCGTTAATCAGAATCATACTTTCACCTGTATTATCCAATATCTTTTTCGCAAATTGAAAGTAACCCATTTGGATATCTCTCCTGATTTAAATATAATACCCTAATCAGATTCCATAGTTTGGACCATCTATTAGGATCAAGTTAAATTCTGAGTTTATTTTTAACCTATCAGCTACAATTAATTAAATTTTACACTAAAATTATTAAAAATAATATCTATAAATCGTTTGATCAAATTTTTTATTTGAAAAGGCATAAAAATCACAGCAGCAATTCATTCCCCTACACGATAAAAAAAAGATTCCAATTGACAACATAATTGAATAAAATATAATATATTTTACCCCTGCGATGTTCGTGATTGTGCGATTGTCTTTGCCCTAACATATTATAAAAAAGGGGTCCGGTCTTTACTGAAATACGGGTTTCTTATGGTTAGGAAAACCCTAAAGGTATTATTGGACGTCCAGTTTTTAAACCAGCGGCTCAAAGCCTAAACAAACAACACGGCAGTTTCGGGGGTACCTGCTTCATACAAAAAAGATCCTTTCCTTAATTCACCATTCACCTCTCACCATCTACCATTCACCATTCGCCATTTTCATAAAGTTGTCGGTTTAATCCTGATAAACTGTACAAAACAAAGGGAGATAAAACTGAAAAAAGCCCCGGCCAGGAATGGAATTTTATAATCGATCATCCATAAAAAGCCGCCGATAACCGGCAGGACCACTGCTGCAATATGGTTGATGGTAAATCCCACGGCTGAACTTGCTGCAATATCTCGGGGATCGGCGATTTTCTGGAAATAGGTACTAATGGCCGTTGAAAAATTAAAAAATATGTGATCAAGGATATATAAGGTGCCGGCTAAAAATTTTGAATCAACAAGAGCATAGGCGATAAAAACCAGGATAAGGGAAAAATATTCGATTGAAAGCAGTTTGCGTTCCCCATATTTTACAATAAATTTTCCGATTAAAGGATTGATGAAAAAATTGATTCCATTGTTCAAAAGAAAGATCAGGGTAATATCCTGAACGGAAAATCCGAATTTTTTGACCAGTAAAAATGTGGCAAATGCCATGAAAATCTGCCGTCTTGCGCCGGCCATGAAAGTTAAAAAATAAAAGAGCCAGTATTTTTGTTTTAAAATCAATTGTTTTTTCTGAATAAGGATGTCCTTGTCAGCAGGATTTTTTGTGAAGGCCCATACACCGCATGCAATAATTCCACCACCAAAAAGAATATACATGGTTTTATAACTTAATATCGGCGCGATAAAAAAGATAATAATGCCCACCACAATGCTGGCAGCCGCGGCATAACTTCTTTGTGCGCTGAAAACAAGGGGGGAGGAAAGTTTGTCAAAATATTGAAGTGTCAGAGATTTATTTGTTGTTTCATAATAGTGGAATCCAAAGCTCATTGCCATGGTTGTAAAAATAAGGCCGGAAAAACTGGGTAAAAGCCCGGTTGCAAAAAGACCTGCTCCCAGGATGATTATGGACAGGGCAGACAGCTTGTGTTCTTTAATGATTAAAATCACATAGGTGACAAGTAATGCCAGAAATCCGGGAATTTCACGGACAGACTGGAGCGCACCGATATGCTGGCCGTTAAGTCCCACAATGTTAACACTGAAATTGTCAAAAAGGGTTGCCCAGCACTGGAGACCTGTAGTGGAACAAATGCTCAGGACGATGAGATATAAATACATCTGTTTTTTTTTATATTCAGGCATACAGCATTTTTTTTATTTGATTTTATCGATTATTTGTTCAACTACTTTTTCTGCTGTATCTCCAAACAGAGTTTCAACTTCCACAAGATTTAGATATTTATCATCACAGTTTATATTATCA
>JAOZRF010000517.1 GCA_029940245.1 Desulfobacula sp. | reverse complement strand
CAATGGTTTTAAAAGGTTAATGAAAAAGAAAGATCATAATTTGTTTTTCATCCTTATCCGCGCTTTACAGAGTAATTTTTTTTAAACATTTGACTGTAAGATATAATTCATATCAATATGGGCTTCAAAGTGTTCTTTTAAAAGGATATAGTCCCTCTCTTTTAAATTGAGCATGTCATCACAGGAATAATGGCCGTCTAATCCTATTGTTTTTAACCATTTTAACAAAATCCGCGATGAATCAAAAAAACCATGCATATAGGTTCCTGCAACTCTGCCTTCTCCTGATATGCAGCCATCTTTTGCTGTGCAGGGAATGGCATTTCTGGAACCAATTTCGAGAAGAGGGGCTCCCATGCTTAAGTTTGAAGGGGATCTTTAAAATTTTTTGTTAACCACTCAAGGTCTGCACGGGTATTTTTTGATCCAGGAATAATGACCGCCTTATATTTTGATAGATGATCTGGTCGGTCAATGAAAACTTTAAGGAATGGGGGTGGCTATGGCAAACCATATCAAATTCCTCACTCAATTCGGCTTTGGTTATAATATGCCTGAGATCATCATGGCATTGTTCCATGTGGAACAGAATTTTAAAAAGGCATCCTATTTTTTGGAAACAAAAATGTTTTGATTTAAAACATCCAGTTCATTAAATCCAACTTTTAAGGAAAACAAAACAGACAATATGGTGCTGAAATATTCTGCATAAAAAATTGAGAGCATAATGGCAATCTGGTATTTTATAGCCACAATGGGAACGGAGCCACCCAGAATCTGGCCTGTCATCATTCCTGGAAGAGAGACAAGACCGATGGTTGCCATGGAAGCTATGGTCGGTGTGATGGATGCTATGATGCTTTCCTTAAAATAGGGCTTTAATGCCTGGATGTGGCTGCAAAATAAAGATAAGGAATAAAGATATGTTTTTTCATCTTTTTTAATTCCCGAGTAGAAATTATTCAATCCGATAATGATACTTCTAAGGCAGTTGCCAAGGAGCATGCCACCAATGGGAATCATATATTTCGCTTCAAACAGGTTATCGATTCGTACCACCACTGCATTAAAAAACAATAGAATAATAGCAAAGGGAAAAAGCAGTGAAAAAAATACAGGAATGAAAAATTTTAAAATTTTAAGATTGCTTGATCTTAAAATGGACTGGCAGGCAATGGATATCATAATCAAAAGATAAATTATATTTAAAACAGGCGAGTTAAACTTGAAGAGAAATTCAAGGTAAATCCCTACAAAGCTTAGTTGAATACACATTCTGATGATGGCGAAGGTCATGGTTTTATTAATTGTAAGTCTCAAACGCCTGTTGATATAAAAAACAGGGATAAGAAAGATCAATAATGAAGCAAGCGATAAAATAGTAAGATCCTGGGCACCCAATTGATCACCACCTTTTAATTTTAATCGTGTTATTTTTTTTCCAGACGTCATCATGGGAAATAATGACAATGGTTTTTTCCAGACCAATGATATAATTCGTGATCTTCTTTTTCATGGTATCATCAATTGCTGATGTGGGTTCATCCAAAAGCCAGACAGGACGATCCAGAAGAAAGCCGATAAACAGCCCGATTCTTTGGCGTTCACCACCGGATAATTCCTTAACAGATTGGTTAAGGATAATATCATTCAGATCAAGAAAATTCAGCAGATCGGAAAAATGAGTTTTGTGCTGATTTTTTAATGGGTTTTGCTCCCAAATTTCATCAAGAAGGCTTTTTACCCTTTCATTTTTAAGATCAATGTCCTGGCTTAGATAAAATATCTGATGCCGGATCTCTGCAATATATTCTTTAGTTATGTTTTTCCCGTTGAAAGAAACCTTTCCTTTATCTATTGATTCAAATCCAAGAAGAATTTTAAAAAGCGTAGTTTTTCCAATACCGGATTTGCCCTGAATCAAGACTTTTTCATTTTTTTGAACAAAGAAATTTAAACCGGAAAAAATTTCTTTATCATTTTTCCTCAGATATACAGATTCAAATTTTATCATTTTTCCTGCCTTTAATTTCAAGGAAAAGCTGAGCTGCTTTTTCCCCGGCATCTTTGAAAATTTCTATTCCCATTGGAGTAATGGAGTAATATTTTCTGATCTTGCCGCTTACAATCTGTTCCTCTTTTATAAGCAGGCCGCTTTGTTCCATCTTATTT
>JAOZRF010000112.1 GCA_029940245.1 Desulfobacula sp. | reverse complement strand
GATGATCTGATGGATCTTCCTGTAATGAAAAGAGTTGGTGTTTCTTTTTGCGTTCCTGACGCGTGTCAGGAGGTTAAAACCCATTCAGACATTATCACAAAAAAGAAAGCAGGTCATGGCGCTGTAAGGGAAATATGTGAGCTTATTCTAAAAGCGAAAGACCTATGGGATGATATCCTGAATAAATACCTGTCATGACAAAATCTTTAAAACAAAAACTGACCCTTCCTTTGATTGGGTTGTTGATATTGATAATGTTCATTATCTATGGTTTTTTTTATTTTAACAGGGTTTTTTCAAAACCAGTACAATTCCATGATGTTAAAATAGACACCAAAGCTTTTTTGAAATTGGACGTTTTAAAACAGATTTCAAAAAAAAACGGCATAACGGAATGGGAATTGAAAGCCTTTTCTGCTACACTTTTAAAAGATGAAGACAAGGCCGTTTTAATTGATGTCTCTATCATTTTTTTTACAAAAGATAACAAACGAGTTCATCTGACGTCAAAAAAAGGCGTTATGAATACAAAGACTCATGACATGATATTTTCAGACAATGTGATTGTAAAACATGAAACTTTTGTGCTGAGAACTGATAAGTTGCATTATAACAAAAAAGAACATATAATATATTCCAACAGCCACGTAAGGCTTGAAAAGGAAGATTCTGTTATTGAAGCGGATTCAATGACAACTAAACTGAATGAGAATATAACAATTTTAAAGGGGCATGTCAGGGGAAATTTCAGTGAAAACTTTAATATTCAATAAATCAGTATTCAGTTTTTTATTTTATTTTATTTTTTTGGGTTTTACCTTTGTCTGGCAAATAACAGCGACCGAGGCGCAAACCCAAACCAAGGTGAAAGAAGTTCCACTTCATATTGTTTCCGATAAAATGGTTGCACAAAAAGACACATCCATGGTCGAATTTATTGGAAATGCCAAAGCAACCAGAGAAGATTCCATTGTTTTTGCAGATTCCATTAAAATTTATTTTGAAGATGATAATAAAGATAAAGGCAGGAACTCTCAAAATAATATCAAAAAAATTGTTTCAACGGGGAATGTCAGATACACGGCTGGAGAACGAAAGGCATTTGCTGATAAAGCAGTCTATACAACAAAAGATGAAATACTGATTCTGACAGGTGAATCTCCAAAATTAATAACCGGCTCAAGTTTTGTGACCGGAAAAAAAATCACACTCTTCAGAATCCAGGATAAGGTACTAGTGGAAAGCGAGGGCTCAAAAAAAGTCGAGGCATTTTTTAATCCTGAAGATAAGATCCTTGAAGAAAAAACCCCTGAAGAGAAGATCACAAATAAACAATAATGACACAACTTGTACTTAAAAATCTTGTAAAAATCTATGAGGGCAAAAAAGTCGTAGATGATGTCAGCCTTACAGTGAAACAAGGGCAGGTAACAGGTCTTTTAGGGCCAAACGGGGCAGGTAAAACAACCAGTTTCTACATGGTAGTGGGATTAATCAAGCCTGACAAAGGAACTGTTCTGATAGATAAGACAGATATCACCCATCACCCCATGTATATCCGGGCAAGAAAAGGGATTGGCTATCTTCCCCAGGAATCAAGTATTTTCAAAAAGCTGACGGTACTACAAAATATCACGGCCATACTTGAAGCGTTACCCAACCTGAAGCTCACACGTAACTTGAAGGTTACAGGCAAAAATGAATTTAATATTAAACAAAAAGCCATGGATCTGATGAAAGAACTTGGCATTTATAGTCTTGCAAATCAAAAAGCCAACTCTCTTTCCGGGGGAGAGCGACGTCGTCTTGAGATTTCAAGAGTCCTTGCCACGGATCCTTTGTTTATTCTTTTAGATGAACCCTTTGCCGGTATTGACCCTTTAGCCGTCATTGATATCCAGCAAATAATTTATCAATTAACTAAAAAAGATATCGGAATTTTAATATCTGATCATAATGTGAGAGAAACCCTTGGCGTTTGTGATAATGCATATATTATGAGCCAGGGCAAAGTGATTGAATCAGGAACTCCTGATAAAATCATTTCAAGTGAAATAGCTAAAAAAATCTATTTGGGAAAAAATTTCAAACTATAATATGGAACTTGGATTACAACAAAGTCTTATATTAACTCAGCAGCTTGTCATGACGCCTCAGCTTCAGCAGGCAATAAAGCTGCTTCAATTGTCCCGCCTTGAGCTTGTCGAGATGATTCAACAGGAAATGGAACAAAATCCTGCGCTGGAAGAATCCGGGATAGATGAGCTGTCTGACAAAAATATTACTGCTCTGGAAAGTAAACCTGATTTTCCTGAAAAAGAAACCCCCGCAAAAGAAGTCACCATTGAAGAAAAAATAAGACCTGATACAGACTGGGGAGATTATATCAATGAATATAATTCAACAGGAAGACTCTATTCTGAATCAGAGACATCAGAAGCGCCAAATTATGAGGCATTTACTTCGGGGAAAAAGACCCTGAAAGACCATCTTCAGTGGCAGTTGGGGCTCTCCGGACTGAGTGAAGAACAAGAAAAAATCGGCATCATGATAATCGGCAATCTGAATAAAGACGGTTATCTTTGCCTTGATGTTGAAGAAATCGCAAAGGCGTGTAATGCAGATATTAAAATGGTTGAAAATGTGCTTTCAATTCTTCAGACCTTTGATCCGCCCGGTGTTTGTGCCGGAGATCTTTGTGAGACCCTGTTAATTCAGGTAGAACAGCTTGGAATGAATAATCCCATTATAACTGAAATCATAAAAAACCATTTAAAAAATCTGGAAAACAGGAACACCAAAAAAATTGCAAAGGCCTTGAAAATATCCATGGATGATGTCAGAGCAGCCGTTAATATCATCCAATATCTTGAGCCCAAGCCCGGCCGGAAATTTTCAACGGATGAGCCAGCCTATATTATACCTGATATTTATATTTATAAAGACGGGGATGGTTTTAAAATTGTCATGAATGATGATGGGATGCCAAAATTAAAAATCAATCGATTTTATAAAGAGACCATTTCCCATGGCCGCAAAATTTCAAAGGACACAAAAAATTATCTTAATGAAAAAATGCAATCTGCATCCTGGCTTATAAAAAGCATACTCCAACGTCAGAAAACCATCTACCTTGTCATGGAAAGTATTCTTAAATTCCAGAAAGAATTTTTTGAACACGGGATTGCATATCTAAAACCGCTTATTTTAAAGGATATCGCAGAAGATATTAAGATGCATGAATCCACGATCAGCCGTGTAACGACCAATAAATATGCCTATACCCCCCAGGGACTTTTTGAACTAAAATATTTTTTTAATTCATCCATCGAACGTACGAGCGGAGAATCCATTGCATCGGCAAGTGTAAAGGACAAAATAAGACTGCTGATAAAAAACGAAGATCATGAAAATCCTTTAAGCGATGAAAAATTATCCAGCATTCTTCAGGATGCAGATATCCAGATAGCCAGGAGAACGGTTGCAAAATACAGGAAAGTACTTAACATACTTCCTTCAAATAAACGTAAACAGCTTTAAGGAGGTTTTTATGCAAACAATAGTTAATTTCAAAAAGATTGATGCCTCTATTCCCTTAAAATCCTACGTTCAAAAAAAACTTGATAAATTTGATAAAATGTTGGACAGTCCTGCTGAAGCATATATTGTGCTGTCAGTTGAAAAAATAAGACATATAGCTGAAATTACACTGACTTGTGACAAATTAAAAATCCATGCCCGGGAAGATTCAGAAAATATGTATTCGTCTATTGATGCGCTGATGGATAAAATTAAAATCCAAATTAATAAAAATAAAGAGAAAACCCGGCGATATATGTCAGGAAATAAACAGAGTATTAAGAATAAACCATTGCAGCCGGATTTTATCCAGACCGTTTCAGAAAACCTGATCACAGATCAGATAATTATTGAAACAATCGACTATAAACCTATGGATATTGAAGATGCGGCAATTGAACTGAATTCGGGTAAACAATCTTTTTTTGTTTTCAACAATGCCAGGACCCAGCAGGTAAATGTCCTGTACAAACACAATAATGGTAAGCTGGGATTGATCCAGCCCAGAGGATAATGTATTAAATGAAAATAAGCCAGCTTCTCAGCAAAAGTTCTATTATTGCAAACCTTAACGCGCGGGACAAAAAAGGAGTCATTGATGAACTTGCACTGACAATTTCAAAAACTACAAAAGCATCTGCAAAAGAAATCGCCATAGTTCTCATGGAAAGAGAACAATTGGGCAGCACAGGTATTGGTGGCGGCATTGCCATTCCTCATGGTAAACTTGGCTCAGTGCAATCGATTATTATTGGTTTAGGGCTCAGCCGGGAAGGAATTGAATATGAATCCCTTGACAATAAACCGGTCCATATTTTTTTCCTTTTACTGACCCCTGAAAACTCTACTGGTGGACATCTCAGGGTATTAGCCCAGATTTCCAAACTTTTAAAAATGGATCAATTTAAAAAAGAATTGATCGCTGCAGAATCTGTTGATGATATTTATAATACCATAATTGACCAGGATGAAGACTTTTAACCTAAAGGTCAGATGTACTTAAAATGCAAAAAGTTTATATCATAACCGGGCTTTCCGGCTCTGGAAAAACAACTACCATTCAGGCATTTGAAGATGCTTCCTTTTATTGTGTTGATAATATGCCCCTAGAGCTTCTGCCAAAATTTTTGGACCTGCCGTTAAAAGAAAGCCCTGATATAAAAGGACTGGCCTTTGTGATGGATATGAGGAGTAAAAACTTTATATCAAATTATGCAACGGGCATCAGTTCAATTGAGGCTTTGGGCATATCTGTTCAGATCATATTTCTTGAAGCCGATATTGATACGCTGTTAAAAAGATTCAGTCAAACCCGACGTCAGCATCCTGTTTCTAACGAAAAAAGCCTTTTGGACAACATCAAGCTGGAAAGAAAAATGATGTTGCCCATAAAACAAAGTGCATATCATATTATCGATACAACTGGATACAATGTCCATCAGCTCAAATCCCGAATTCTGGATCTGATTAATGATGGGGATAAATCCATTAGTTTAACAAAAATCAACATTATCTCTTTTGGATTTAAATATGGCATTCCAAATGATGCCGATCTTGTTGTGGACATGAGATTCTTATCAAACCCATATTTTATACCGGAACTTAAAAATCAGGATGGAGAATCTGAGGATGTAAAACAATTTGTATTATCGAATAATGAAACCAGGGCTTTTCTTGAAAAGTATTTAAATCTTCTTGATTATTTAATTCCTTTATATAAAAGAGAAAATAAGGCATATTTGACCTTTGCCATTGGTTGTACAGGCGGCAGACATAGAAGTGTTGCCATTGCAAGAAAAATTTTTGAACACCTTAACAAAAAAGGACTTAATCCCGAGCTGATCCACAGAGATATTGACAGGGATATAAAACAAACATGACAGGTATACTATTAGTCACCCATGCAAATTTAGGATGCACTCTGATTGAAACTCTTGAATTTATTTTAGGGAAAAGCCAGGATAACCTTTCCTGTGTTTCAATTAATATTCAGGAAAATCCTGACAGTCTAAGAAAAAAAATCAAGAAAGAACTCTTAAAAGTCAAATCAGACAATGCAGGAGTTATCATTTTGACGGATATGTTTGGCGGAACACCTTCAAATTTGAGTTATTCTTTTCTGGAAGAAGGACAGGTCGAGGTTATTTCCGGGGTAAACCTTCCTATTCTTTTAAAAGCCGTTACTGTAAGATCTAAAATGGATCTGGAAACATTATCCTTATCCCTTGTAGAACATGGGAAAAAGAGTATATCCCTTGCCAGCGGAATTTTAAAAGGAACAAAAAGAACATAAATTTTTTATTACCAGAAATAATATTAAAGGATGGCAGAAATGACGATCAAAATAGGTATTAACGGATTTGGCAGAATTGGCAGGATGGTCCTTCGTGCAGCATTAAAGAATCCAGATGTGGAAGTCACGGCTATAAATGACCTGACAGATACAAAAACAGCAGCCCACCTTCTCGAATATGACTCTGTTCATGGACATCTGGCAAACAAAGTGTCTGCAGACAAAGACGCTGTTATTGTTGATAATAAAACCATAAGGATCACAGCGTTTAAAAATCCCGAACAAATTCCATGGAGGGATGCCGATGTGGATATTGTTTGCGAGTGTACAGGTTTTTTCCGAGATCGGGAAGGCGCATCCAAACATTTTGAGGGAGGGGCAAAAAAAGTCCTTATTTCAGCGCCTGCAAGTGACCCGGACATTACCATTGTGATGGGTGTAAACCATGATATGTATGACCCTGGATCTCATAACATCATTTCAAACGCTTCCTGCACAACCAATTGTCTTGCACCAGTTGCCAAAGTTTTGCTTGAAAATTTTGGAATTGTCAGTGGAATGATGACAACCATTCATTCTTATACAGGTGATCAGCGTATTCTTGATTTCCCCCATAAAGATTTGAGAAGAGCCCGGGCAGCCGGCATATCAATGATACCAACCACCACCGGTGCTGCAAAAGCAGTATCATTAGTGCTTCCTGAGCTTAAAGGAAAACTGAATGGATTATCCGTTCGGGTACCGACACCCAATGTTTCCCTGGTTGATTTTGTCGTGGTGACCGAGAAAGGGGGCCTTGAAAAAATACAAGTGAACCAGGCTTTAGAAAAAGCATCCAATGAAAACCTTAAGGGTATATTGGGATTTTGCGATATTCCTCTTGTGTCCATTGATTTCAACTCTAATCCCCTGTCCTCAATTGTTGATGCCGGATGCACGGATGTTATTAACGGCAATATGGTAAAAATCTTTTCATGGTATGATAATGAAGCCGGCTATTCCAGTAGAATGGTTGATCTTGCATTATTGACAGGCAAATCACTATAATTGATCCGGAGGCATAAAATGAAACGAACCCCTTTAATTGCCGGTAACTGGAAAATGTATAAAACCGGTACTGAGGCTGTAGAAACAGCCACAACACTTGCCCGGCTTTGTTCAGATATTAAAGATACAGAAGTCATGATAGCCCCGACTTTTCTTTCTTTGCCATTGGTTGCGGCATCCCTTGAGGACACCAATATAAAAATCGGCGCGCAAAATCTATATTTTGAAAAACAAGGGGCTTTTACAGGTGAAGTCTCAGCAGATATGATCAAAGCTGCCGGAGCCCAATATGTTATCATCGGGCATTCTGAAAGAAGATTGTATTTCAGAGAAACCGATACATCCGTATGCAGAAAAATCAAAGCTGCCGTTGAAGTCGGGTTAAAACCGATTCTTTGCATCGGAGAGTCGGAAACCCAGAGAAATGAAGAAAAAACGTTTTCAGTACTTGACAAACAGGTGTCGGATGGGTTAAAAGGCTTTGGTCTTGATGATCTTGCACATTTAGTTCTGGCTTACGAACCTGTATGGGCAATCGGTACTGGAAAGACAGCCGGTGTTGATCAGGTAATGCAGGTTCATCAACACTTGCGTTCTTTGCTTGAAAAATTATTTTCAAAGGACTTTTCCGACCAGACACGAATATTGTATGGCGGTTCGGTAAACCCAGAGAATGCAAAAAACTTAATGGATATTGAGGATGTTGACGGAGCTCTTGTTGGTGGAGCAAGCCTTGATGCAGATAAATTTATTAACATTATAAAATACAATAAATAACAAATATGACAACTTTATTCCTCTCATTACATGTTACATGTTGCATCTTATTGATTTTGATCGTATTGCTTCAAAGCGGTAAAGGCGCTGAAATGGGCGTTTCTCTTGGTGGCGGATCAGGCCAGACCCTTTTTGGTGCGGGTGGTCCTGCAACCATACTGACTAAAATCACGACAGGGGTTGCCATTCTTTTCATGATAACCTCATTGAGCCTGGCTTATATGTCAGGTCATCAGTCAGACACATCAGTGATGAAGGGCAACGCGATTCCCGTCGAACAGACCGGTAAATGAGCAAGAACTTAAGACCGAAATTGAGTAAAAAACCAATGCCGAAGTGGTGGAATTGGTAGACACGCACGCTTGAGGGGCGTGTGGGGCGACC
>JAOZRF010000111.1 GCA_029940245.1 Desulfobacula sp. | reverse complement strand
TGCAGTATGCATAAAAGGCAAGAATAAAAATTGTCCGGCAAGGCTTAAAAAAAATCATCCAAGGGAAAATCCTTTTATTTTATGTACTTATTTATTTTAAGGCCTGTGGCACAATACTTGAAGGGCTTGATAGGGTTTAAAACGATAATGAATCACTAAAAAATATTTATGGAGAAATACTTATGATTAGAAGAATACTGAATTCAAGACTGCCTTTAATGGTTTATAATCCGGTAAAGGTGTTTGATATAAAGTATTTTAAAGATATTTTCAATGCTGGTGCTCTTCCCATATTTGATACGGAATTTTTAACCCATGACGATATCGTTCAAAACACGGCATTGCTTTCCAGAGAAGCATTCAGCTTTGGTATCAGACTTTCAATCCATGATGCCGAGCTGATCCGGAAAATAAAAGATCAGCAGATGATCAATCTTGATCTAATAATCTGCCCGCTTTCAAAGGATGATACGACGGCAGATTTTACAAATTTTGCAGAGACTAAAATAGTCCTGGAAATCAAAGATATTAATATAAATGATAAAATAAACGAAATTTCACCCCATGCCTTGATCCTGAAAGGCAATGAGGCCGGCGGCAGGGTTTCAAGATACTCATCCTTTGTTTTGATGCAATGGTATTTGAAAAATAGTGAATTGCCGATATTTATCCACGGGGGTGTAGGAAAGTATACGGCTGCCGGCATGTTTGCAGCAGGTGTTTCAGGCCTTGTCATGGACAGCCAGTTACTCATGACAGATGAGGCCCCCGTATCAGATAATTTTAAAACGCTTTTAGCCGTGTTGGATGAAAGTGATTCCACTGAAATCACCTATAATGGCAGCGATATTTACCGGGTGTTTGCAAAACTGGGAACTAAAATAGTAAAAGAACTCAAGCTTGCCGCCGTTGAATCTGGTGATGATCTGCAAGGGAAACAAAAGGTTTATGAATCCATCACCAACAATATCGTATCCTTTGATAATGAAGATGTCCCCTTTATCCAGTCTCTTTTCTATCTGGGCCAGGATGGGATATTTGCAAAGGATTTTGTCAAAGAGTCAACAAGTCTTGCACAGATCATTCCAGATTTTTTTAAAACCATTGGTGAGAATTTAAACTTTATTGATGCATTTGATCCGATAAAGCAGGATTCCCCCTTTGCCAGGGACCAGGGAACAAAATTCCCATTGATCCAGGGACCCATGGCCAATATTTCCGATAATGCTGATTTTGCCAATAAGGTTCTTGAACATGGGGCGCTGCCGTTTTTTGCAGTGGGAAGTCTTCCGGAAAAGATGGCAGACAATATGCTCAAGGATGGTGCAGCGAAAGTGGATAATTTTGGTGCTGGATTAGTGGGCATTGAAGCCTTTAATCCCATGGTCAAAAAACATCTGGACATGGTTAAAAAATACAGGGTGCCCTATGCGCTTTTTGCCGGCGGGATTCCTTCCCAGGTGGCAGAGCTTGAAAAGGCAGGAACCAAAGCCTATCTGCATACGCCATCCATATCCATGATGGAAAATGCCCTGAAAAGCGGTTGCAAACGGTTTATCTTTGAAGGCGGGGAAGCAGGAGGACACGTGGGCGCTCTTTCTTCCATGGTATTATGGGAAGATGCCATTGCAACTTTAATCAATAAAAATTATGATCTGTCCGATGTATACCTGGTCTTTGCAGGCGGCATCTCCACCTGTTTTGCATCTTTTTTCATTTCAGGGTTGACCTCTTTTCTTGGGGCCAGAGGGGCGAAAATCGGTATCCAGGTGGGAACTGCCTATCTTTTTACTGATGAACTTGTTGCAAGCAAATGTATCAAACCTCAATACCGTGACATCATCATCCAGGAAAAGGAAACCATGGTCATCGGCAAAAGCCTGGGACTTGCATCCAGGACCGCACCCACAAGGTTTGCCAGGATGATGCTTGAAACTGAAGCTGAGATGATAAAAAACAAGGACAGCCTGGAAAAAAGAAAGCGTGCCTTTGAAAAGAAAAATATTGGTTCCCTTCTCATCGGCGCTAAAGGCTTTCTACCGGATTTTAAAAATCCAGCGCCTGAGAATTATACCTGGTTTGAAGGTGAAAAACATAAGGAAAAGGGCAATTTTCTTGTGGGGGACAGCCTGGCCTTTTTTGATGGACCTGTTACCATAAAGAAAATTCACGATAAATATTTTGAAGCAAAATCAACACTTTTTAAAAATATCAACTTTCTGGAAGTTTTTTCAAGTTCAAAAAATAAAATTAATGATGAAATTGCCGTGGTGGGTATTGGTTGTACCCTTCCGGATGCAGATGATCCGGAAAGTCTGTGGGAGAATATCCTGGCTAAAAAATATTCCATCAGTCAGATGCCGGAATCAAGATTTGATCAAGACCTTTATTATGACCCTGACAAAAGTGCGGAAGATAAAACATACACCATCCTTGCAGGACATATAGATGATTTTGACTTTGACAATGAACGATTCGGGTATGCTGAAGATAAGGAAAAAAGACTTTCCCGCAGCCAGAAAATGGTGTTGCAGACGGCATATAAGGCCGTTGAAAATGCAGGGCTTCTGGGGAATGACAATCGTCTTGTCTGTGATAATCCTTCAAGAACGGCTGTTATTATTGCCACCTGCCTTTCCAATGAGCTGGGGAATGATGTTCAGCTCAAGTACTGGTTTCCGCAAATTGTTTCCATGATGGAAAAAACCGATGAATATCAAAACTTAAATGATGATGAAAAAAAAATCGTCAAACAGGTTTTAATGGAAGGCATGGAAGGTGCGAACAAAGGATATGATCCCGTCCATGGTATTTTATTGAACATTGAAGCCTCAAGGATTGCCCGGCACCTGGGTGTAAGAGGTGTCAATTATGTTGTGGATGCAGCCTGCGCATCCTCCATGACTGCTCTTGACGCTGCAGCAGGAGAACTTTTGTCCGGTGATCATGACCTGGTCATTGTGGGCGGAGTCAATACCAATCTGACACCTGAAGCCTTTATCGGGTTTGCAAAAATGGGAACCTTGTCCCGGAATGGATCATTTCCCTTTGACGAGCGGGCTGACGGGTTTATTCTGGGTGAAGGCTCCGTTGTTTTTGTGCTGAAAAGAATGAAAGATGCCATCAGGGATAAAAATAATATCTTTGGTATCATCAATTCCATTGGTTCAAGCTCAGATGGCCGGGGCAAAGCCATTGCCGCACCAAACCCGAAAGGACAATTGTTAAGTGTTCAGCGATGTTTTGAAAATATTAAGCCCGGCATAAAACCTGAAGATATCGGATTTATTGAAGCCCATGGGACATCCACCACCATTGGTGATCAGGCAGAGCTTGAGACTTTAAATTCCATCTATAAGAATGCCAATGCCGGTATTTCTTCCATAAAATCCCAGGTCGGCCATCTTTTAGGGTGTGCAGGATCAGCAGGAATTTTAAAGGCTTTATTGACCGTTAATAAAGGAAAACTACCGCCCAATGGCCAGTTTAAAACCCTTTCTAAAAATCATGATTTAAAAGGATCTTCCCTGTTTATTGTAAAAGACACATTAGAATTCAAATCTGAAGATAACGCATCCAGGAAAGCCGCAGTTTCTTCTTATGGTTTTGGCGGTATTAACTATCATATCGTTGTTGAGCAGATGACAGATAATTATCAATTGATTCCCAGAAATATTTTTATTGATCCAGCCTATGATTTTAATGATGACCGAATCGTGGTTGCAGGTCTTGGTGTATTTCTTCCCGGTGCAAAAAATACAGAACTATTCTGGGAGAAACTTGAATCAGGGGAAAAACAATTGTCCCGCATCCCTGCCGAGCATTTTGATAATGATGCCTATTCAAATTTTGATAAAAATTCTTATTACCGTCTTCCCAAAGTCAAGGCAGGCGTTGTCGGAAATTTAAAGTTCAATAATCTGAAATACAGGATGCCCCCCATGATGGTCAAATCCATAGAAAGAGGGCAGATCTTCGGACTTGAAGCTGCCAGCGAGGCACTTGAAAGTTCAGGATTGCTGGATCAATTAAGCCCTGCCAACAAGGTTGGTGTCATTTTAGGCACTATTGCCGGAGAGCGACAGAGTAAAAATATTATCAGGGTGAGAAAACAATTTATTGGTAATCTCATTAAAAATTGTCAGGATGTTGATGCCAAAAAGCGCAGCAAGGTTTCAGATGAGCTTGTGGAATTAATCAGGAATACGATTCCGGAGAATAATGAAGATACCACGCCAGGACTTTTGTCCAATATTATTTCAGGCAGGATTGCCAATTATTTCGGGTTGAACGGTGCCAATTATGTGATTGACGCATCCTGTGCCTCATCTTTCATTGCCATGCAGAATGCAGCCCGGAACCTGAAACACAAAGATCTTGATTTTGTCCTGTCAGGCGGAGTTGACTGCAACCTGTATCCTGCAGTCCTCATGGCCTTTAAACGGATCGGACTTTTGTCAGAAGGGGATTGTAATTTTTATGATTCAAGGGCTGACGGCTATGTCATGGGAGAAGGTGCCGCCATCCATATCATGACCACCTATAAAAAAGCCCGTGAGTATAATATGGAGATTTTAGGAGAGATCAACGACTGTGCTGTGCGCTCAAGCGTGCCGGATCACCTGCTTTCCCCTTCAGAAAAGACCTTTGTCTCAACCATAAATGAAACATACTATAAATCCGGGATCAGAAAAAAGGATATAAATCATCTGGACCTGTTTGCATTTTCCAATATTTTTGGTGATATCGTAGAAAAGCAGGTGATTGAAAATTGTTTTGACCATGAAATGCATTGCGGAAACATAAAACCCCAGTTCGGGTATTTTAAAGCTGCCAACCCGGCTGTAGCCATGGCAAAGCTGATGCTCATGAACCGTAAGGGAAAACTTCTGCCTGATTTTAATTATAATCCCGAACATTCTATTTTAAATGATAGTAAAATTTTAACCCCTGCCAGCCGGATTAAGGTAAAGCCCAAAAACCAGCCCTTTAGATTCGCAGCCAATGTCAATGGTATCGGTGGTAATCACTGCCACATGATCATGAGTACATTACCTGCCCTGCTTAAAAATCATGAAGATATTGTGGAAGTTGAATTTAAGGCAGCTACAGGAGATGATATCGTATTAATAGATCATGCTTACTCTGCTGATGACAGGGGCAAAAAATTTAGAATGGTTGCACTTCTTTCCGGCCAGGGCGCCCAGAGAAGCCGCATGATGAAGGAGCTTTTTGAAAAAGACGACCACATCAGAAAAATAATGGAAAAAGGTGAACAGATCTTTGTTGAGCAAAGAGGGTATTCCCTTTTAGAGATGATGTTTGGCACGGATGATGCCATTAATTCAACACAGAATACCCAACCTGCCGTTTTTCTTTCTTCTGCTGCCATTTACAGCCGATTTTCCCGGGAAGGATTTTCTCCGGATTACTTTATCGGTCACAGCGTGGGTGAATACACAGCCCTTTTCTGCAGCGGCATGCTTTCCTTTAATGATGCCATGCTTCTTGTCATCAAACGCTCGGATCTTATGCATGAAGCCACATTAAAGGTTCCAGGTAAAATCATGGTGGTATTTAAAAATGAAAAAGAGACGGAACAGCTCATCAGAAAATCTTTTATTTCCAACATTTATATTACCAATAAAAACAGTGAAAAACAGACTGCTGTTTCCGGTCAGGCCGGGGATATTGAAAAATTCTGCACCTTTTTGACCCAGCAGGAGATTTTTTACAAAAAACTCAATCTTACCGGGGCCTTTCATACACCTCTGCTTAAAGAAGCTTCTGACAAGCTAAGGGCATATCTGGATACCATTACCTTTAATGACACAAGGTTTGGAAGGATTATTTCCAATTCCACTGCAAAGCCCTATCCGGAAAGACGGGCAGATGTCAAAGATCTTCTGGCAAGACAGATCATCTCACCCGTTGAATTTATAAAATCCATTGAAAATGTATATCAATCCGGCCGGACCCATTTTATAGAAATCGGGCCGTCGCGGTTGCTTGTGAACCTTTTGAAAAACATCAATATCGGAGAGTATGGCACAGCCGTTTCCGTGGATGCGAAAAAAGGAGAGGTTAAATCCTTTGAAGCCTGTAGAAAATACCTTCTGGACTGCAACAGCATTTTTGAGACCAAACCCCGTTCCCAGATTCAAGCAAAAATTACCCCAAAAGTTAAAGAGGAGTTACCCAAAATTAAAATGTCTGAAGATTTTGAATCCTTTAAGCAAAATAACCAGAGCCTTGTTGATCAGATCCTGTACAAAGAATATTTGCACCAGAAACGCCAATCTGCCATTGATGCCATTGAAAGATATGATTTTAATACCAGTAAAATAGTTATTTCCGGTGTTTCTGTGGGACTTCCCGGCAAATCCAGACGTGTCTTTGCAGCAGATAATTTTGATGCCATTTTAAATGGTGAAAATTTTATTGACTCCCTTACGGCAGAAGAACAGGCTAAAATAATAGACAAAAATATTACCAAGCTGTTCAAGCAGCCTGACGGCAATGCCAGGTTTGTAAAGATCACCAAAGCCGAGGATGTTATCCACCTGGCAGGGCAACTGGGTTATTTTGACCTTACGGATGAATACGGCATTAAAGAACAATATGATATCACCATGGCCATTGGTATTGCAGCCGGTATTGAAGCGTTAAAGGATGCGAATATACCCCTTGTCATGCAGTATAAAAAGATGAAAGATGGCAAGGTCATGGTTCCTGACGGGTTTGCGCTTCCCGAAGAGATGCAGGAAGATACGGGTGTGATTATTTCAACACTGTGGCCAAGCCAGGAAACCCTGATTGAGGAACTTGAAAAATATTATTATGAAAAATTCTTTCTCAAACCCTATGAAGCATTTGAAAATATCTACTATTATCTCATGGAAAAAGTCATAGATATTGAGATAAAAGAACAGATCACTGAATGGTTTTTCAAGGCCAAATCCGGAAAGAAAAAGGAGTTTAAAGAGTATAAATTTGAAAGGAGTTTCGCAGGCAAAATTACACCATTAGGATCTGCCTATTTTGCCCAGATTATTAAAGCCAAAGGGCCTAATACCCTTGTCAGTGCAGCCTGTGCATCAACAACCCTTGCCATTGGTATTGCCGAAGACTGGATCAGGATGGGAAGATGCAAACGTGTCATTGTTATTGGTGGTGAAAATGCAACCTCTCCCAATCAGAATCAATGGATCGGTTCAGGTTTTCTTTCCCTGGGTGCCGCAACCATCAAAAAAAGGGTTTCAGAAGGTGCAAAACCCTTTGATGAAGATCGGAACGGAACCATCCTGGGAGCCGGTGCCGTGGGCCTTATTATTGAGGATGAATCCTGTGCCCTGGAAAGGGGAATGAAAGGCCAGTGCGAAATTCTTGGAACCCATATGGCCAACTCAGCTTTTCATACCTACAGCATTGATGTAAAACATCTGGCAAATGAGATGAATAAATTCATAAATAAAGTTGAGCGGCAGAATGGTCTTAAAAAAGAGGACTATGCAGACAAACTTCTGTTTATGTCCCACGAGACCTATACCCCTGCAAGGGGCGGCAGTGCTGATGCAGAAGTCACTGCACTTCAGACGACTTTTGCCGATCACCTGGACTCTATATGCATTTCAAATACAAAGGGATTTACCGGTCATACCCTGGGTGCTGCCATAGAAGATGTTGTGCTGGTTAAAGCGCTTCAGAAAAGAAAAGCCCCTCCCATTGCAAATCTTAAAAAAATACCCGAGCATTTTAAGAAACTTAATTTTTCCGGTCAGGCAAAAATTAATTCTGAGTATGGTCTCCATCTTGCTGCAGGGTTTGGTTCACATCTGGCCTTTATGTTTGTCAAACGGGTGGAGGAAAACCAGGTCAAAGGTAATGTAACATACCAGAACTGGATAAAAAAGATCACGGGATCCCGGAACCCTGAACTTAAAATTATTGATAATACCCTTTGTGCCCTGGCTGGCGGGGAAGTTCTGCCCAAGGCAGTAAAAGAGCCGGAAAGGGTTGCAAAACCCATGATCGCTGCCGTGCCGAAAAAATCAGCAATGCCAGTAAAATCAGTCATGCCTGT
>JAOZRF010000110.1 GCA_029940245.1 Desulfobacula sp. | reverse complement strand
CCCTTGTAGACACATTGAATAACGATAAAATGCAGTACCTTCAAGGGGATGCGGCTGAGGAGGATATTCTTGTCAAAGCCGGCATTAAAAAGGCATCGTTTCTGATTGCTGCCCTTGGAACGGATACTGCCAATGTTTTCCTTGTCTTGACTGCAAGACAGCTAAATCCTGATATTTATATTATGGCCCGGGCCAGTAGTAATGATGTTAAAAATAAACTGATGATTGCCGGGGCCAATCGGGTTGAATCTCCCTATGATACGGGTGCCACATCCATGGGATTAAAGCTGTTAAGACCCAGTGTCAGCGGCTTTCTTGATATAGCGCTATCCCGGAAAAGCGAAGCCATTCAAATTGAAGAGCTTTTTGTACCAAAAAGCTCCAAGTATACCAATGTTATTCTGAAAGATTCCGGAATCCGGAAGGATTTCAATCTGATTATTATATCCATAAAAAAAACTTCCGGAAAAATGCTTTTTAATCCCCATTTTGAAACATTGATTGAACCCGGGGACACTGTAATTGTACTGGGGAAAACCCTTGATTTAAAAAAATTCGCAAAAGCCATCAATCCCGGGAAAAAATAAAAAGGCACTAAAAACCGACAATTTTCAGGATTACAGCAATGGGTTCAAATTTTATAAATGACCCGTTTATCCGTAATAATAATGTCAACTGTAAATTTTCTTGATTCCATCTGGATCTGATCAACAATCTGTTCCTCATAGGCAAGGGACACTTTTCTACAGGTTTCAGGCAGTTTTGTAATCAGTTTTGTATAAAAATTATTACCAAACCCTATTCTGCCGCCTTTATCATCAAATGCAAGTCCTGGTATAATGGCAATGTCAATATTTTCCGATGGTATTTTTTTACATTTTTTAATATCCGGTTCAAGGACATCATTGGAATTTTTTACAAGATCTCTGTCATAATTATTGATTTTATAAATATTAATGGCATTTTTTGCATAGGTAAATATAGGCAGAGCAATTTCTTTTTCTATCTGCAATCCTTTTTTAATAATTTTTTCTGTGGGTATAATTGCATTACTAATTGGTGTATACAAAAAAACCAACCGTGCTTCCATAAAGTTGGCAAACTCAAAAAGCTTATCCTCAATCTTTTCATATTTTTTTAAAAGTTCTTCTTTTGCAAGGCTTTCCAACCGCTTGTCCACCAATACCAAATTATTTATTTTCCAATACTTTGTTTCATCCATCAATTTTGTCCCTTGTTATTTCAAGCAATATTTTAAGAAACTATTATACACCTTTGCCAAATTGTCAACCTGCAATAATCATTGACTGTTTACACCCCTCATGGTATCAGGTCATAATTGTTAAAGAATCTTTTAAAATAAGAACTTAGAGAATGTAAAAAAGGTAAATAATAAACAAAATGCTGGATTTAAAATATATAAAAGGCAATCTGGAACTCGTTAAAAAAAGCATGGAAAAAAGAAGGGCCAAAATAGACTTCACCTTACTTTTAAATAATGAAGATAAAAGAAAAACCTTACTTTTGGAAATAGAAGAACTCAGGCATAAAAGAAATATCGTTTCCGATGATATCGCAAAAATGAAAAAAGAAGGGAGAAAGGCTTCCTCTTTTATTGAACAAATGCGGCAAGTTTCTGAAACCATAAAAAAACTGGACAAAGAACTTTCAATTATCGAAACCGATATCAATGATTTTCTGATCCGTCTGCCGAATATTCCCCATAAAGATGTCCCTGTCGGGAAAGATGATACTGAAAACAGGCTTGAAAAAACCCAGGGTGAACCAAAAAAATTTGATTTTACTATAAAGCCCCATTGGGACATTGGTGAGGACTTGGGTATTCTTGATTTTACAAGGGCGGCAAAACTCACCGGCGCAAGATTTCCCCTATATTTTGGAAATGGTGCCAGACTTGAAAGAGCCCTCATCAATTTTATGCTGGATACCCACATTTCTCAACATGGCTACATTGAGACCCTGCCTCCCTTTATTGTGAACAAAACCACCATGACGGGAACCGGCCAATTGCCAAAGTTTGAAGAAGACCTTTTTAAACTTGAAGGCTGGGATTATTACTTGATCCCGACGTCTGAAGTTCCCATGACCAATATTTATGCCAATGAAATTATTGACGAAGCAATGCTTCCCTGCAAGTTCACAGCTTATACACCCTGTTTCAGATCTGAAGCAGGTTCCTACGGCAGGGACACCAGAGGGTTAATACGTCAACACCAGTTCAACAAGGTGGAAATGGTTAAACTGACAACTCCGGAGACTTCATTTGAGGAGCTTGAATCACTGCTTTCCAATGCTGAAAAAATTCTCCAGCTTCTTGAACTGCCCTACCATGTTGTCACGCTTTGCACTGGAGATTTAGGTTTTTCAGCAACAAAAACCTATGATATTGAAGTATGGATGCCGGGCCAGGGCAAAGGGGGGCTTTACAGGGAAATCTCTTCCTGTAGCAATTGTCTGGATTTTCAGGCCAGGCGTGCCGGCATACGATTCCGAAGAAAGGATACCAAAAAACTGGATTATGTCCATACCCTGAATGGTTCCGGACTGGCTGTAGGAAGGACATTTGCTGCCATATTAGAGAATTATCAGCAGGCTGACGGATCTGTTATTATTCCTGATGTTCTGGTATCATACATGGGAGGTCAAAAGGTGATCCATCATGAAGCTTGATTTTTTTCCGGAAGATATAAAACCCTATATCATACCAAAGGTTCAGGGTGAGCTTTATTATAAATGCCTGGGGTGTTCTGCTGAATACTCAATAGAAAAATTATTATATGTCTGCCCTGAGTGCAATCAGGTCCTGCTCATTCAGGATAAAAACGCTGACTTGCTGAAAAAAATTCCCGGAAAGCTCTGGCAAAAAATATTTGATTTCAGAAAAATGCTGAAAATTCCTGCTCTAAAGGGGATATACCGGTATCACGAATTTATCGGACCAAGCATTCCGTTAGAATCCATCATTTATCTTGGTGAAGGCCACACCCCTGTTATTGAAGCCGGTGAAACCCTGAAAAAAAAGATTGGGCTTTCATTTTTCTATAAAAATGACGGGCAAAATCCCAGCGCGTCTTTTAAAGATCGTGGAATGGCCAGTGCCATGTCCAGTATCAAATATCTGATTGATAAACATCTTGTATCAAATGTCATCGCAATATGCGCCTCCACAGGTGATACTTCTGCTGCAGCAGCTCTCTATGCTTCATATCTTGGGCCTTCAATAAAATCTGCTGTTCTTTTGCCCCATAAAAAGGTAACGAGTCAACAACTTTCACAGCCCCTGGGAAGCGGAGCACAAGTCTTTGAAGTTCCAGGCGTTTTTGATGATTGCATGAAAATCGTAGAGCACTTATCAACTAAATATTCCGTTGCGCTCTTAAATTCAAAAAATGCCTGGCGAATTCTGGGTCAGGAATCCTATTCTTATGAAATTGCCCAGGATTTTGACTGGAATATGAAAGACAAAGTGGTGGTTGTCCCTATTGGAAATGCAGGGAATATTTCAGCCATTATGAACGGATTTATTAAATTTTATGAAGCCAATATCATTGACTGCCTGCCAAAAATAATCGGTGTTCAGTCAGAACATGCAAACCCTGTCTATCAATACTATCTTGAACCCGACGAGGCAAAAAGAAAATTTAGACCTGTGGACACAAAACCAAGCGTTGCCCAGGCTGCAATGATAGGCAATCCGGTTTCAATGCCCAGGGTCGTAGCAATTGCAAAAAAATATAATGCTCAAGCCGGTCGTCACCAGGTATTCTTTGTCCAGGTAACAGAGCAGTCCATTATGGATTGCCAGCTTGCCGCCAATAAAAATGGACATATTGCATGTACCCAGGGAGGAGAATGCCTTGCAGGACTTGTGCAGGCGTTTAAAAAAAATATTGTTACAAACAGGGAAACCGCAATACTTGATGCAACGGCTCATGCCATTAAATTTTCAGAATTCCAGGATCTTTATTTTAAATCACAGATGCCTGAAGACTATAAAATTATTACTGATTTAGACAATATTAACCAACCTTGTCTGATACTGCCGGATGATCCTGATATAATTCCATCACAAAAAAACCGACTGGGAGAAGAAACTTTTAAAAAATTCATAAAAGATATTTCCGATAAAATTGCTGAAAGATTGAACTTAAAGGTATCTTGATAATTTATGAAAAAGAAATTTTTTTTAAGGATATTCATTTTCACCATTTTATCCATTTGCATTTTTACTGCATTCCCCTTTTTGTCCCATAGTGAAGCCAAAACTAAGGGGGTTAAGACCACTTACAAAAAGTATTCACTTTTTAAATATAAATATGGAAATATCCTCTGTGAACCTTATATTGTCAAAAAAAATGACTGGTTATATAAAATTTTTAAAAAAAAGGGGGAAATCTCAAAAAAAGATTTCCCAAATTACAAATTCATTTTCAAAAAAATCAATCCGCAAAAAAGAAACATTTATGCTATTAAGCCTGGCACCCAAATCCTTATTCCCTTAAAAAAAACAGACAAAAACGACTATGAACAAATAACCCCGGGTAGTATTGATATCCCTGTCATCGAATTTTCAACCCTGCCGGACGACCTGGATCTATATCCATTTATAAAAAAACATAAAGTTAAAAAAGGGGAAAATGTTACTAGCCTGATGGATAAAAATTTTTTAGAAAAAAAAGGATCTATTTCAAAAGAAGGATTAAAGGCCTTTAAACTGGCAAACCCCAATATAAAAAATATCAATATTATTTATGAAGGTGATAATATTTACCTGCCTGACCCTTCCATAAAATCACAACCATGGTTTAAATTTCTTGTTTCAGGGAAAGCCGCACAAAATCAAACTGGAATAAAAGAGCAGGATGAAAAACAATTAAAATTAGAACCCTACAAACTGATACAATTAAAAAAATATTCTTCACTCATTGGTGGTACCCTTTTAAGCCGCGGCAAAATGTATTTTCCAGGGAAAAACAATTCAACCCAGGTTCTTAATTTATCATCAACCCCTGTTATTGAAACCGATGATGGTTCCAAAATGCTTATCACCTCGGGCGATAATGTGAATGATGCGCTATTAAAAAGTGTACAAATGTATTGGAAAAATTTAAAAATTCAATTAATGGCCGAAGCCATTGATAAAATAAAAAATAATAGTAAAATGATCCCTAAAAAAAATATAATCATTGAATATAAAAAAATTATTGAAACACTTCTTTCGCAGACAAATTATGACTATATCCCAGATGAAAAAATACCTTTTATGCTCAATACTATTAACCTTGAGGCATCCTTTGGCCGGGTGATAAGAAAAGATACAACCGATCTGTTGATCAATTTTGGAAATGTTTATGGCGCCGCGTTAGCGGTTTTGGAAAAAAGAGATTTTGAAATTATGTCAATCACTCCCAAATTGACGGTCCTTGAACTGAGCCAAAAATTATTCTCACATCTTGGATATACCACATGGGTAAACCCTTCTTTTTCTACCGAAGGAACGATTCAACGGATTGATGGCCTTTACGCTGTTAAAGAACAGGATAAATTATTTATTCCTGTCAAACCACTGAATACGGATGGTATAGATTACCTGAAAAAAGAAGGGATAAAGATCTTAACGACTGAAAAGCTGACCCCCACTCAATAAAGGAAAATATCATATGAAAAATCTTATTTGCCTGGTTCTTGCCTTTCTTTTTTTGGCATCCTGTGCATCTAAAACTATCAATACAGAAAAAAAGAGAAGGATTGCTGTAGCAACCCAGAGGGTAGGCGAAGAATATTATAATTCGGGGCAATATACGGCTGCATTAAGAAATCTTCTTGATGCCTATAAAACCCTTCCTGATGATCCCCGGCTCAATAACAGCCTCGGCCTTGTTTATCTGGCAAAAGACCGGCCTGACCTTGCTGAAACCCATTTTAAAAAAGCATTAAATCTGAAACCCGACTCTACCCGGGCAAAAAACAATCTGGGGGCTGCATATCTCAAGCAAAAAAAATGGGATCTTGCCATTCGCTGTTTTAAAGAAATTTCCGGCAATCTTTTATATGCTACGCCTGAAACACCACTGGCAAATCTTGGATGGGCATATTTTCATCAAAAAATGTATAAGACCGCTAAAATATATTTTGAAAAATCCCTGGAAATCAGGCCTGATTTTTTAATCGCCATTCATGGACTTGCATCCATTTACATTGAAACAGGGTACTATCCCCATGCCATTAAATTTCTTCATCATGCGCTTGGAAAAAAACCCGGGAGCTGCCATTCTTCATGCGGATCTGGCAAAAGTCTATACAGCATTAAAAGACTTTAAAAAGGCGAAAAAATCCTGGGAGTTGGTATTACAACTTGTTCCTGAAACATCTCCTTTAGCAAGGGAAGCCACAAAAAAACTTTCTGAGCTTAATTAATCTGTTGTAATATTTTTTTTCTGTTCCAATTGAACAATCAATGGGGTAATAAAAATTAAGAGCTCGTTTCTATCATCTTTCACTCCATCCGTTCTAAAAAGTCTTCCCAGGATAGGAATATCAGACAGGAAAGGGGGGCCATAGCTGTTATCACCCTCTGTTGTTATTACTATTCCGCCAATGACAATGGTATCATTATTGTTGACCAAAAGCTCGGTATTCACTTCATTGGTACTAATATTCGGAGGATCAGTTCCTGGTATAACACTGTCTTTTGTCAAATGAATTTTCATTGAAATTCTTTTATCCGGTGTGACATGGGGAGTGACGTCCAACAGCAAATCAGCATTTTTAAATTTAACGGCAGATCCCCCTGCATCATCCCGCTCAAGATATGACACTTCCTTCCCCTGTTTTATTGTGGCAGTTTCATTGTCCAGTGTCAGAATTCGGGGCGAAGAAATAATCTTTGAGTCGCCCTTAACTTCAGATGCTTCTATTTGTGCATTCAGATTTAAAAAATTGGAACCCAGGATTTTATAAAAATTAAACGCGCCGGAGCCGCCGCCACTGTCGAATGAAACCGGAGTGTTTAAAGCAATGGCGAAATCTTTATTTCTCCCTGTGTGAGCAGTTTGAGTCTTCTCCAAGCTTATCCCAAGACCAAGCTTCCGTGAAAAATTCTTTGAAACCTCAACCACTTTTGCCTCGATCATGATTTGCGGAGTCACTTTATCCAATCGAAAAATAATTTCCTTTGCTTGATCAATTTTAGCCTGAGTATCAGTGATAATGATCATATTAGTCCGTTTATCAACACTTATTTTACCCCTGCCTTTTGTCATAATTTGGTCGATATGGGGTTTGATATCTACTGCTGCATCGGAATAATTTACAGGAATATATTCTGTTACCAATTCTTCCAAATTCTGTTTTTGTTCCAAAGATTTCTGCCGGGCAACAATGGTTTCCTGCATCATCTTTTCTTCTTTTTTCAATGTCTCCAGGGTGGCAATCCGTATAACATTTCCTTCTTTTTTCATTCCAAGGCTATTCATCTTTAAAACAAGATCCAGCACCTGATCCCACGGAACCGGATTTTCAAGGGTCAATGTCACCTTTCCCTCAACATTCTTATCAATTGCAAAATTAAGCTTTCCAACACTTCTAAGTATCCTGAATACATTCTTAATATCTGTTTCATAAAAATCCAGCTTGATTTTTTCACCTGTATATTTTTTTGGCGATCCAAAGATCGCTTCTTCCATGGTTTGTTTTTTACCTGCTATTATCAGGGATTTTTCAGGCAGGTCAGTCTTCTGCCCAGTGAGCTCAATCCTCTGATTTTGAGAGCCACTTAATACTTTTTTTATGGCTTTACTAAATACTGGTGGCTCTACCGCAGATGCCTCAAAAAATAATGAAATAAGATTTTGATTCTGAACAATTCGGTAAGGTACCTGATCCCTTATTTTTATTTCAATTTTAGAATTCTTTTTTTCCCCGGGAACCTGAATCGGCATTAACCTTTCAACGGCGGATTTAAAATATTCAGTTAAAAGTGGACGTTTATGATGCTCCGGGATAATTGTATTATAAAGATTTAAAAACAGTTTATTATTGCTGGTTTCCTGAGTGATGTCATACTTTACAGGGTGGTCTGTTTGAACAATAATGGCGGATTTCCCATC
>JAOZRF010000516.1 GCA_029940245.1 Desulfobacula sp. | reverse complement strand
CAAAGCCTGACCCCACTCAAATCTGGCAACTCCGAAAGTTGAGTAAAAAATTGATATCTCCATGGCTCCAACCAAAACCCCGGACTAAATCTGCAAGTCCGGGAATCATTTTAAAGAAAATAGTGCTTGACATTAAATAATTGTATACCGTATACAATCATGTATGATCTGTAATGAAACCATAACATAAAATTCATTCGTTCATGGCTTTATTAAAGCCTGAATAACTTAAAGATTAAGGACCTGTCATGACCGCAAAAACGCACGGCAAAGAACTTGAAAGATTAAAAAGCCTTCAGCAGAAGGCATTGATGGGAGGCGGCGAAAAAGCAAGAGATCGCCAGCGCTCAAACGGGAAACTTGCCCCAAGGGAACGGCTTGATCTATTGTTTGATAAGGGCAGTTTTGTGGAGTTAAATGATCTTGCCGAAAGCCAGTGCATGGATTTTGGTATGGAAAAAAGAAAAGTGCCCGGAGATGGTGTGGTAATTGGGTATGGATTTATTGACGGGCGGACCGCCTTTGCCTATGCCCAGGATGCAACGGTTCTGGGAGGATCTGTGGGGACAATCCATGGCAGGAAAATATGCAGAATCATGGATGAGGCCATCAAAGTCAAAGCACCCTTGATCTGTCTGAACGATTCCGGCGGCGGCAGGCTTCATGAAGGATTTTTTGCCTCCAAGGGAGTTGCCGGCATGTTCTTCAGGAATACGGCTGCATCCGGAGTAATCCCACAAATTTCCTGCATCATGGGACCCTGTGCCGGCGTGTCCGTGTATTCACCGGCATTGACGGATTTTATCATCATGGTGGAAAAACAAAGCCAGATGGTAATAACAGGTCCTAAAGTCATTCATGATGTAACGGGTGAAACCGTGAACCTGGAGGAGCTGGGCGGTGCCCGCGTTCACAGCCGGGTCACTGGACAGGCTCATTTTGTCACAAAAACTGACCAGGAAAGCATTGAGTTGATTCGGTACCTCTTAAGCTTTCTACCTTCCAATCATGATGAGAACCCGCCTTCACAGCCCTGCGACGATGACCCGGAAAGGAAAAACAATAATCTGACTGAAATTGTACCGGCTGAATTTAAAAGAGCCTATGACATGCATAAGGTCATAACCGAGGTGGTGGACAAAAATGAATTTTTAGAAATCCTTCCTGAATTTGCGCCCAACATCATTACAGGCCTTGCCCGCCTGGATGGAAATACCGTGGGAATCGTCGGAAATCAGCCTTCTGTCATGGCCGGGTGCCTGGATTATAATTCCGCGGACAAAGCTGCTCGATTTATCAGGTTCTGCGACTGCTTTAATATCCCTTTGGTGAATTTAGTGGATGTACCCGGATATTTCCCCGGGGTTGACCAGGAATATGCCGGGATTATCCGGCATGGTGCAAAAATGCTGTATGCCTATTCTGAAGCCACTGTTCCCAAGATTACCCTGGCCTTGAGAAAAGAATATGGCGGGGCTGTCATGGCCATGTGCTGCGCAGGAATGGGTGTGGATCTGATGCTTGCCTGGCCTGTATCCCAGCTTGTTGTGCTGGATACTGCGGCTGCCATCAATATAATATACAGAAAAGAAATCCAGAAAACAGATGATCCGGAAAGCTTTAAAGCCCAAAAAATTCAAGAATATGATTACAAGTACTCAAATCCGTTTCACGCAGCCTCCAATATGCTGGTAGACAGCATTATCGAGCCTTGTGAGACAAGGACCCAGATCATAAAAGGGATTAAAATGATCAAAAAAAAAAAACGGCCGGAACCTTTCCGGAAGCATGGGAATATCCCACTTTAATAAGGAGACAGGTACATGGATTTTTTACTGACCAGGGAACAAAAATATATCCAGAAGGCTGCAAGAGAATTTGCTCTGGGGGAAATAGCCCCCGTTGGCCGGGAATTTGATTTAAATGAAACCTATCCGGAAGCAATTGTAAAAAAGGCAAGAAAACTGGATCTGATCGGACTTTTCATTCCTGAAAAATTCGGCGGCCCGGGGTTGGGCTATCTTGAGCAGGCCATGGTCATGGAAGAGCTCTGGAAAGTGGATCCCGGTATCAGCCAGCAGCTATGCTCTTTAACATTTGGTGCAGAAGAATTTTTGCTGTTTGGTACACAGGAACAGGGTAAAAAATTTCTTGAACCCATTTTTACAGGGAACGCGGTTATGGGAT
>JAOZRF010000109.1 GCA_029940245.1 Desulfobacula sp. | reverse complement strand
ATTTTTCATCTGGAATAATCATATCACTCACACAGATGGAGAGACCCCCCAAAGTAGAATGTTTATAACCGATATCTTTAAGCCTGTCAGAAAGGATAACGGTTTCCTTCAGGCCTATATTACGATATGCATAGTCAATCAGTTTGACAATGGAAGATTTATCCATCAGCTTGTTTACCAAATTAAAGGGCAGGGTTGTTTTGCGTTCATCCACTTTAAATATGGTATAATAATCCCCAACTTTTCTGATATCTGTAAACTGATCCTGTTTCAGACCATAAAGTTGTTCGACGATAATTTCAGACACCTGGAACATGTTTTTAAATTCTTTTCTGGTCAGAAAATCAGTTTTCCCTCTGGTTTTTTTAATTTCATCATCAGAGTATTTTACTAAAACCTTGTTAAAGTCTTTTCCAGCCTTTAATTCTTCCATTGCAGCTTCGCAATATTCCAGGGTTTGAGTTCTGATTCTTGCCAAGGACAAAAGCGTATCCCCAGGGATTGTTTCCCAAAGAAGAATTCTTCCTGTGGTAGTGCCGTACATTTCCCCATCAATTCGGACTTTAATCCTGGCATGAAGGCCCAGTTCACCGGCATCAAATGCATATCGGACTTCTTCAATGCTTGAAAACCTTACCCCCTCGCCCTTTTGAAACCGAACTGCACGGGTCATGTAATAAATACCCAGAACAATATCCTGGGTTGGTACAATGATAGGCTGACCGTTTGCAGGAGACAGGATATTATTTGTGGATAGCATCATGATCCTTGCCTCAAGCTGAGACTCAAGAGAAAGCGGTACGTGAACCGCCATTTGATCACCGTCAAAATCTGCATTAAATGCAGGGCAAACCAAAGGATGAAGTTGAATCGCTTTACCCTCGATTAACACGGGTTCAAAGGCCTGAAACCCTAAACGATGGAGTGTTGGTGCGCGGTTAAGCATCACAGGATATTCTTTTACAACCGATTCAAGGGCATCCCAAACCTCAGTCTCCTCGCGTTCAACCATTTTCTTGGCACTCTTAACCGTTGATACAAGGCCTTTTTGTTCAAGATAATTATAAATAAAAGGTTTAAACAACTCCAGAGCCATCTTTTTCGGTATACCGCATTGATGAAGTCGCAGTTCAGAACCAACAGTAATAACAGTACGACCGGAGTAATCCACACGTTTACCAAGAAGATTCTGTCTAAATCGTCCCTGTTTTCCTTTTAAAGTATCACTCAACGACTTTAACGGCCTTTTATTGGTACCTGTAACCACTCGACCATGCCGTCCATTGTCAAACAGAACATCTACAGCTTCCTGTAGCATTCTCTTTTCATTTCTGACAATAATATCCGGTGCATTCAGATCAACAAGTCTTTTCAACCGGTTGTTTCTGTTTAGCACCCTTCTATATAAATCGTTTAAATCAGATGTTGCAAACCGACCGCCTTCAAGGGGCACCAGAGGCCGTAAATCAGGAGGTAGAATAGGGCAGGCCGTCATAATCATTCGTGTGGGCTCAATCCCGGATATCAAAAATGCATCAATTACTCTAAGCCGTTTGGACATCTTCTGTTTCTTGGCAACGGATTTGGTCAGACTGATTTCTTCTTTAAGTTCATCATGGACGGCTTGAAGATCAATCTGTTCCAGCAGCTTCAATATTGCTTCCGCACCAATGCCGGCTTCAAACTGATCACCAAATTTTTCCAGGGCTTCATAATATTGATCATCGGACAAAAGTTGAAGTTTTTTAAGCCCTGTCTCTTTTGGGTCAATAACAAGATAGGAATCAAAATAAAGAACCTTTTCAAGGTTTTTTAATGTTAAATCAAGTACATTGCCAATTTTACTGGGAAGACTTTTTAAAAACCAAATGTGAGAGACAGGAGAAGCAAGTTCTATATGAGCCATTCTCTCTCGTCGCACTTTTGATTGAATTACTTCAACACCGCATTTTTCACAGACAACCCCACGATGTTTCATGCGTTTGTATTTACCGCAATTGCACTCATAATCCTTAGTAGGACCGAAAACTTTTGCACAGAAAAGTCCGTCTCTTTCAGGTTTGAATGTCCTGTAGTTTATTGTTTCCGGTTTTTTTATTTCACCATGAGACCACTCTCTAATCTGGTCTGAAGATGCAAGGCTTATTTGAACGCCCGTATAAATCTTAGGATCTTTTGGTTTTGCGAAGAAATCATATATATTATCCAAAATCTTCTCCTTATTTAATTCCTTCTAAAAGATTCATATCCAAACCCAGACTATTCAGCTCTTTGGTAAGAACCCTGAAAGATTCAGGCATTCCAGGCTCAAGAACATTCTGGCCTTTTACTATTTTTTCATACATTCGAGTTCTGCCTATCATATCATCAGATTTGACAGTCAAAAATTCCTGTAAAGCATGGGCAGCACCATATGCTTCCATTGCCCAGACTTCCATCTCACCCAGTCTTTGTCCACCAAACTGGGCTTTACCACCCAATGGCTGCTGAGTAACCAGTGAATATGGACCAATGGAGCGTGCATGAAGTTTATCATCAACCAAATGGTGAAGCTTAAGCATGTACATGGTTCCAACGGTTACCGCTTTGTCAAAAGGTTCACCGGTCCTGCCATCATAAAGCACTGCTTGTCCTGATGTATCAAATCCAGCCATATCTATCAACTGTTTGATCTCATCCTCGCTGGCACCATCAAAAACCGGTGTCGCCATATGCACACCGTTTTTGTAAAGCGATGCGAAATCAACAAGCTCTTCATTAGACATTTTTTCAATATCCCTTGCAAGCGTGTCTTCTTTCATATCTTTCTTCTGATTTTCAGTCATGGAAAAAATTTCAATAACTTTTTCTCTTAATTTGTCCAGTTTCATTTGACCCAGGTATTCATTTATTATCTGCCCCAGGCCATAGGCGGCATGCCCCAGATGAATCTCCAAAATCTGACCAACATTCATTCGAGAAGGGACTCCCAAAGGATTGAGTACCATATCCACCGGTCTTCCATCTTCAAAGTATGGTAGATCCTCCACCCTTAAAATTCTTGAAACCACACCTTTATTGCCATGACGACCTGCCATTTTATCTCCAACAGAAAGAACTCTTTCCATAGCTATACTGATTTTGATCATCTTTAATACACCAGGAGGAAGATCATCACCTTTTTCAAACCGGGATACCTGCCTGTTAAACCGTTCTCTTGCCCTTTTAATCTGTTCCTGGGCATTCTCTAGTATAATTTGGGCCTTTTCAGTGTCCACCGCATTCTTAACCGAAACATTGACAAGCACCGACACTGAAATCCCTGCCAAAGATCCCTCTTTTATCTTTGTTCCAGATTTAACCAGTACCTTTCCTGCTTTCTCAAGATCTGTAATCAGTTTTTTATTGGCAAGGATGGACTCCACTTTTTCCCGTGCCACATCAGAAATAATGTTAATTTCATCATCCCTGTCTTTTTCCAGCCGTTCTATTTCATCATCTTCAATAAGTCTTGTTCGATCATCTTTTGTAAGGCCTCTTCTTGAAAAGACCTTTGCATCAATGACCTTACCTTGCACGCCCGGGGGAACACAAAGGGATGTGTCTTTTACATCTCCAGCTTTTTCACCAAATATAGCCCTTAAAAGCTTTTCTTCAGGAGAAAGCTGTGTTTCACCTTTGGGTGTAATCTTACCAACAAGTATATCCCCGGATTTAACTTCGGCACCCAGACGGATGATACCACTTTCATCAAGATTTTTTAAGGCTTCTTCACCCACGTTGGGAATGTCCCGGGTAATTTCCTCTTTCCCCAATTTAGTATCCCGTGCCAGAACTTCATATTCTTCAATATGAATAGAGGTATAAATACCATCTTTTACCAACCGCTCACTCACCAGGATGGAGTCCTCATAATTATATCCATCCCAGGGCATGAAAGCCACTGTAACATTTTTACCAAGAGCCAGTTCACCCATTTCAGTGGATGGGCCGTCTGCAATAACCTGACCTTTTTTTACAGATTCACCTTTTACAACTATGGGGCGGTGATTAAAACAGGTATTCTGGTTAGAACGAATAAATTTTGAGCAATCATATATAGAAACCGCTTTTTCAAAATTCACTTCTTCAGAATCACTATTTCGTACAACAATCCGCTTGGAATCCACATCAACAACTATACCATCATAATCTGCCACGATTGTAACACCGGAATCTCGAGCAACAACACTTTCCACTCCCGTGCCGACCAAAGGGGCTTCGCTTTTAATCAATGGAACTGCCTGACGCTGCATGTTCGATCCCATCAAGGCTCTGTTGGCATCATCGTTTTCAAGAAAAGGAATTAATGATGCTGACACAGATACCAATTGGTTTGGTGAAACATCCATGAATTTTACATTTTTATTTTCAATCATTTCGAATTCACCACCAACTCGCGATGAAACCAAAGGGTTGATAAAATTACCATCCACGTCAAGGGGGGCATTTGCTTGCCCGATAGGATGGTCCTGCTCTTCAAAAGCTGTTAGATGTCTAATTTTTTTTGATGCATTTCCGTCATTGGCAATCCTGAAAGGGGTTTCGATAAAACCGAAATCATTCACCCTTGCATAGGTGCATAGCGAAACAATCAAACCGATATTTGGCCCTTCAGGCGTCTCAATGGGACAGATTCTTCCATAATGGGAAGGATGAACGTCCCTGACCTCAAACCCTGCCCTTTCCCTCGTCAACCCACCAGGTCCAAGTGCAGACAACCTTCTTTTATGTGTGGTTGCAGACAACGGGTTAGTCTGATCCATAAACTGGGATAACTGAGATGTACCAAAAAATTCCCGGACAACTGCTGAAACAGGCTTAGGATTGATTAAATCGTGGGGCATCATGGCATCCACTTCCTGCATGCTCATTTTTTCTTTAATGGCCCTCTCCATCCGTACAAGACCAATCCTATAATGATTTTGCAGAAGTTCCCCCACAGCCCGGACACGACGATTCCCCAAATGATCAATATCATCGACCTTTCCCTGAGTATCTTTGAGTTCAATTAATGTAGCCGCGGTTAACAGAACATCTTCTTTTCTCAGGGTTTTTACATCAATCTTCGTATCAACCCCAAGACGATGATTCATTTTTAACCTTCCCACTTTAGACAAATCATAATAGGCTTGTCTAAAAAAAAGATGATCAATAAAATCCTGGGCCACCTCCATTGTTGCAGGATTTCCAGGTCTAAGCCGCCTGTAAATATCCATTAAAGCTTCTTCTTTATTCTGAATTTTATCAGCGAAAAGTGTTTTCCTCATGGAATCTGAACTTCTGGGATCGACACAAAGAATATTAAACTCCGTTAGACCTTTTTCCGCTACAAGTCCAAAACTTTCTTCAGTAATCAGATCTCCGGCTTCAGCTATAATTTCCCCGGTCTCTTCATCAATAATACGCTGAGCAAAGGCTTTATCAATCAATTCACTTTCTGCAATAGGGATATAATCAAGCCCGTCTTCTTCTAGCTGTTTCAACGCTCGTTTTGTAAAAATTCTTCCGGTTTTAACAACAACCTCTCCGGTTTTTGGAGATTTAATATCAAAGCTGGCTCTTTGGCGTGTCAGATTTTCCTGGGAAAACTCTTTAAAAAACGATCCATCCTTTTTAATAATATGTTCTTTATTATAGAAGAAATCCAAAATATCTTCACTGGTATAACCAAAAGACTTAAAAAGGATAGAAACAGGAAATTTACGTCTTCTGTCTATTCTTATATAAACTATATCCTTGGCATCGATTTCCATATCAATCCAAGAACCTCTGACAGGAATTATTCTGGCAGAGTATATAATTTTTCCTGCAGAATATTTCTTTCCTTTATCATGATCAAAAAATACTCCGGATGATCTGTGCAACTGACTGACAACAGCTCTTTCAGTCCCATTAATAATAAAGGTACCCTGTCGTGTCATCAATGGTATGGTACCAAAATAAATTTCTTGTTCTTTGATGTCACGGATCGATGAAACAGAATTTTCCTTCTCATGATCGTAAACAACAAGTCGAACTTTGATATTTATGGGAATATCATAGGTCATTCCCCTTGAAGTACATTCTTTCATGGAATACTTTGGTTCACCAAAAGAATATGAAACATACTCCAATGACGAGGTGTCTGTAAAATCCTTAATTGGGAAAACAGATTTAAAAACGGCATGAAGTCCCTTTTCTTCCCTTTCTTCAGGCAAAACACCTTTTTGAAGAAAACCTTCGTAAGAATTTCTTTGCATCCCTATCAAATCAGGAATATCAATGATTTTTCTTCTGCTACCAAATTCTTTTCTAATTCGCTTATTTATCAAAAGACTTCCGGTCATGATATCTCCCAGTGTGAGTTTTTCCAACCGTAAAAGCGGAGACATGGCACTATTGCCCTGCCCCCGCATAAATTTTATGCAACTTGAAACTATTGTATACTATTTTGTTTTATAACCGTTATTTTACAGAAACCTGTGCCCCGGCACCTTCTAACTGTTCTTTAATTTTCTCAGCTTCTTGTTTTGAAATCCCCTCTTTGATTGCTTTTGGTGCTTCTTCGACAAGCGCCTTTGCTTCTTTAAGGCCAAGCCCTGTGATCGCTCTAACTTCTTTGATAACGTTAATTTTCTTATCACCAAATGTTTCGAGAACAACATCAAACTCTGTCTGTTCTTCTTCTGCAACAGCCTCACCAGCAGGCATTGCGCCGGCAGCAAAGGCCATGGGTGCAGCAGCAGTTACACCAAATTTATCTTCAAGCTCTTTTACAAACTCTGAAAGTTCAAGAACACTCATGTTTGATATGAATTCAATTACATCATTTTTTGTGGTATCAGCCATTGTTTTTCTCCTAAATAAAACTGTAAAAAATATATTTTTCTAAAATTATAAATAAAAATGTTTATGCAGCTTCTTTTTGATCTTTAATTGCATTAAGAACATTAATAAAAGATCTGGGAACTGCGGAAAGAACAGTAACAAATGAGGTTGGAACCGCATTAAGCGTGTAAACCAGTTTGCCAAGGAGTTCTTCTATGGACAGCATTGTTGCCAATTGTTTTATCTCATCAGGATTAAGAAGCTTCCCTGATAAGGCAGCTACTTTAATCTCAAGCTTTTCGTTATCTTTAGCAAAATTGACGAGAATTTTTGCCGGAGTTACAGGATCATTTTTTGATAAAACAATGGCATTGGGCCCTTTGTAAAAATCTTTCATCAAGGCCGCATCTGTACCTTCTGATGCTCTATCCAGCAATGTATTTTTAACAACTTCCATCTGGATGCCTTCATTCCGAAGTTGGGCACGAAGGTCGGTCATTTTCAATACATCCAGACCTTTATAATCAACCAATATGGAAATCTCAGATTCTGAAAACTCTTTTGCGAGCCTTTTAACCTTTTCTTTTTTTTGGGAAATATTCAGCATTTTTCTTACACCTCCTTCCATAAATTATATTTGTACGAAGGTGCCAACTAAACCAAAACAAAATTATATTATCTTCTATCTCGGCAGGCCGGCAAATCCGATTATGTGCTTTAAAATAAAAACACACCTACTGTCTATGACAGTTTTACAAAATCTATTTTCTCAGTCTATTTGATCAACAGGGGATCCACTTTTATACCTGGACCCATTGTTGAAGATATACTGATTGTTTTTAAGTAAGTTCCCTTACTGGCAGCTGGTTTTAGCGCGACCAATTTATCTAAAAAGGCTTTAACATTTTCAGTTAATTTTGCTGCTCCAAAAGAAACTTTTCCCACGGGAACATGAACAATCCCTGCTTTTTCAACCCGGAAATCAATTTTTCCTGCTTTTACTTCATTGATTGCTTTTTCAAGTTCAAAGGTTACAGTTCCGGTTTTAGCATTGGGCATCAAACCTCTGGGTCCTAATATTCGACCCAGCTTTCCGACCGCTCCCATCATATCTGGAGTTGCAATGGCTTTGTCAAAACCAAACCATCCGTCTTGGATCTTTTGAATTGTCTCTTCATCGGCAATAAAGTCTGCCCCTGCATCCAAGGCCTCTTTTTCTTTCTCACCTTTTGCAAAAACTAATACTTTTACTTCCTTACCAAGTCCGTTAGGCAATATAACCGTTCCTCGAACCATTTGATCAGCATGCCGCGGATCAACGCCTAACCTCAC
>JAOZRF010000515.1 GCA_029940245.1 Desulfobacula sp. | reverse complement strand
TATCGTTCAAGCCAGGAAAGCCATACTTTTACATCTATTTTTTCACCTAAAAGCCTTTGGGATTCTCCGCCCCTGGCCTTGTCAGTTAAAAAATAATTAAGACCCGCCATCACAGGCTTATATTCTTCTTTTATTTTTTCGTTTCCAAAAAATTTGAACTGGGCATCCATATAATCGCCCAATGCACCTGGAATAAAGGGTGCATTGGCCCATGGGGATCTTTTAACACCCGTTGCACCGACTTCTGTTGCCGTGGCAGCGGAAACAATACAGGCTCCGATAACAACGCCTGCATCGGAATTTTGTGCCACCCACACCGGGGGCATGGTGTCGGCATCCCGTCCACTGTATGTAAAGACCCTTGTCAGGGCGCCTTTTGGATTCTCTGCTTCCGGAGAATAATTATCAAGGGATTCAGACCTTAATGTGCAGCGGGAATTGGGGTGGGACAAAGGAATGGGTTTACCATTTTCATCTATTTTACCTTTATACCATTCTCCCTGAAAATTAATCCCTTTCTCCGGATGGTCTTCGTTATTGCCCACCCAGTGAGGCACCTTGTTTTCATCAACGAGAACATTGGACCAGATCACTTCGTGTCCAGGCTGTCTTAACACTTTCATCAGCAGCGGGTCACCTTCCAGATTAACATCTTCAACAATGCCGAAAATACCACATTCCGGATTGATGGATCTGATACTGCCGTCATCTGCGATCCACATCTGGGCTAAATCATCACCGATAAAGACATTTCCTGCCATGGCCGTGGTGGTTTTTCCACATCCACTGGGGGCAGCGCCGGCAATCCAGGTGACCCGTCCATTTGGCCCATGGAGCCCTGTTATAAACATATGTTCAGACAATTCATTGCCAAAATTTTCATAAACAGCCTTATCCACGGCAAACCTGTGATTGCCTTTCTTGAGCAGCAGGGTATTGCCGGCATAGGTGCATTTCCAGCTATATGTTGTCTTGAATTTTCGATCCATGAAAACCCTTGCATCGGGCAGATCCTGGCTCCTGTTAAGGCCTTCGCTGTGAACATTTGTAAAAAAATGACCCAGTGCTGCAACTTCTTTGTCAAAATCAGCATAGGCATTTCTATAGAGCAGTTCTGCGCTATGTGCAACATAAGTGGAGCTTGTGATTTCCAGGGCTGGATTTGATACAGGAGCGCCCACAGGACCCCTCATATAAAATCCAATGATCATGGTCATATCCTTCATGATATCCGTCATATTGGATCTGACCTGTGCAAGCGCCGTGGGTCTGTCCATCCTGTTGGCAAGAGAACTGACATGATCTTCCGGGTTGGCAATATAATAGGTTCTGTCAATGATTCTGCCCTGTTCGGCAGCCAGATCATAATGAATGGTATGCCCCTCCATGGCAAGAGCGCTTTCCTCTTTTTTGGCAAGGGCAAGGTCTCTGATAAATTGCCTGTCTTCAGATGATCCTGTGTTGACAAAAATTTTTAAAGGATTGCAAATAACAATTGAAGCCGCAATTCTCTTTAAGACTTCAGGATGCTTGATTTTTAAAATCCGGGGCAATTGCTTATCATCCATATATTTTTTAAATACGGCTTTGGCACTTTCTTCGGAATCCACTTTTCCAAGTTCACTTATAATGTCAATATCACTACCGGTTTTAAGCATTTTTATCATGGTCTCCTTTAATAATATTCAGTAATGGGTCTTTTCTTTTCTAACATTAAATTGGAAAAAATCAAATCTTATCTTATTTTTTTTAAAAAAAGTAAGATTGCGTTTTTTAATAACCAGTATAAAAATCAGGAGAATGGTAAAACGGTTGAACTGTATTATATACCACGATACAAGCACGCAACAGGCAGCAAATGAACCTGATTGATTTGACTATATTCTGTTCCTGTGTCAGAAAAATATGATTTTTTGCCCAATTCAAGGCACTTCAATATGTTTGTTTAAATCCTTTTAATTGTCAAAAGAATGACAATAATTACTACATTTGATTGTAACAACACTGTCAAATCCAAACAACAGTTTTGCACCATTCAAGATTTATATTTGTATTCTAAACAAATCCAATTAATGGATATTTGGGACAAGGATAATAATACTTGAGGTTGAAGATCTTATGAATTATGTCTGCCTTTTCATAAACATTTATATTTTTTAGCGATTTATTTTTCTAATTCTGAATTTATCATTCTGGAAAACAC
>JAOZRF010000108.1 GCA_029940245.1 Desulfobacula sp. | reverse complement strand
AACACAATAAAACAAGCCTGACCCCGTCTGCAAGGACTTAAGGCCGAAAGTTGAATTAAAAGGATAAAATCATGGTTAATAACAAAGGGGAAATGAAATATTTAAATTTTAAGTTTATATGTATGCTGCAATTGGCAGTCATGGTCGCATTGATATTATCAGCACCGGTTTTTGCCGGCAATTCCTGGCTCAATAAAGGCAGTGATCTTTTAAAATCGTTTGGAGGGGGCGATAAAGCAAGTGCGCTGACCACGGAAGAAATCGGTGCCGGACTCAAAGAAGCCCTTAAGGTAGGTTCGGAAACTGTTGTGAACCAATTGGGGACAACAGATGGCTTTAACAAGGATTTCAATATCCATATCCCCTTGCCTGCAAGTCTTGAAAAGGTGAAATCCATGTTAAGCAAGGTGGGTATGTCATCTTTGTTTGAAGATCTTGAGTTAAAGTTGAACAGGGCGGCAGAAATTGCTACACCAAAGGCAAAACAATTATTTGGGGATGCCATTACCAGTATGACAATGGAGGATGTAAAAGGAATTTATAACGGACCGAAAGATGCTGCCACACAGTATTTTAGAACAAAGATGTCACCGGAACTTTCCAAAGAAATGAAGCCTGTGATTGAGGACAGCCTGTCCCGGGTCGGTGCGGTAAAGTCTTATGACGATATGATGAAAGGATACAAATCCATTCCCTTTGTGCCGGATGTAAAAGCGGATCTTACCGATCATGTGGTTGAAAAAGGAATGGATGGTATTTTTTATTATATGGCAAAAGAAGAGGCAGAAATCCGGCAGAACCCGGTTAAAAGAACGACAGAGCTTTTGAAAAAAGTCTTTAATAGATAGTACAACTTACCACTTTTGTGGATTTTATTATAACCAGAGAACAGGAATTGAGGCAACTATGAATGTAACTTTTTACGGCGCAGCAGGTGAAGTGACAGGATCAATGCATCTTCTGGATACAGGCAGGGATAAAATTCTTTTTGATTGCGGTATGTTCCAGGGCAGGCGAAAAGAAAGCAAAGAAAAAAATCAAATCTTTCCCATTGATAGAAGTAAGATCACCAATATGATTCTATCCCATGCCCATATTGATCACTCAGGCCGTATCCCCCTGTTGACAAAAGAAGGTTTTTCCGGACGTGTTATGACCACCCGGCCCACGGCAGATGCCCTGGATTATATGTTAATGGACAGCGGACATATCCAGGAATCAGATGCACAATATTTGAACTATAAATCACTCAGATCTTTTTTGCGCCAGGCAGAACAGAATAATGTAAAGCAGGATGTTTCAAATAAGGAAAAAAGCGACATCAAAAAAATGTTGAAAAAGAATGCTTATGAACTTGATATTGAAGCCATTCACAAGCTTCAAAAACAACATCAACTTGATATTGTCACCCCGCTTTATACCATGGATGAGGCAAGGCAATCCCTTGGCTTTATTGATGGATATCCCTTTAATTATCCTGTGACCATTGGTGAAGATACCACGGTAAAGTTTTATGTGGCCGGTCATATTCTTGGATCAGCTTTTTCAGTGGTGACCATTAAAAGAGATGATAAAACAACAAGGGTGCTGTATACGGGGGATGTGGGACGGTTTGGAAAACCCATATTACGGGATCCAACCCTGGTATTTGACGAAGAAGATCTTGATATTGATCTGTTCATCACAGAAAGTACCTATGGTGATCGGGAACACGAGCCTGTCGAAGATTTGGAAAAAAGATTGAAAAAAGTCTTAAATGATACATTTGAAAGAGGCGGATCTGTGATCATTCCCTCTTTTGCTTTTGGCAGGACCCAGGAATTAATTTATATTCTTCATGAGCTTTATGATAAGGGCGAGGTGCCAAGAAGACCCGTTTATGTTGACAGCCCCTTGGCAACCAATCTTACCAAGGTGTTTGGCGAACACCCGGAGGCCTATGATAAGGACACCCATAAAACATTTCTTGAAAAAGGGGAAAATCCATTTCAGTTTGAAAAAATCAAATTTGTTCAGACCGTGCAGGAATCCATGGAGCTGAATAAGGATACATCGTCCCATGTGGTGATCTCAGCCTCGGGAATGTGTGAGGCCGGAAGAATTCTGCACCATCTTCGATATAAGATTCATGATCCAAAAAATACCATCCTGCTGGTGGGGTATATGGCTGAAAATACCTTGGGCAGGCGGATTGAAGACCTGGGAGCCCAGGATGAAGAACCCGGGAATAATGGAGAGGTTCCTGAAATAAAGATACTGGGGAAAACCTATCCCTTGCGTGCAAAAGTTGAAAAAATAGGCGGATTCAGTGCCCATGGGGACAAGCATGAACTTGAAAAAATTATTACGGGATCAAATCTTCGAATTAAGAAAATCGCTGTTGTCCATGGGGAAAAGGCTCAAAGTGCGGCCTTTGCAAAGCATCTTCGGGAAAAAGGATATGATGCAATGATCCCCAGGCCCGGAGATAAGATCAACATAGATATGACTAAGATGTAACAAATAATGGTCCTGGATTTTAAAATAAAATCTGGAGTTTTTTTATGAACCAAGAGAAATTATTGATCCTGGCAGTGGATGATAACCCTCAGAACCTGCAGTTTCTGGGTAAACTTCTTTTTGATAACGGATATGAAGTGGGCATGGCTCAAAACGGACAGCAGGCATTGAATTTTATGAAAAAAAATGATCCTGACCTGATTTTGATGGATGTCATGATGCCGGACATGGATGGGTATGAAGTGTGTGAACAAATCAAAAAGGATTTTTTTGCCCAGCAGATCCCCATTATTTTTCTCACGGCTCTATGCACTTCAGAAGATATTGTAAAAGGCTTTGATGCCGGAGGTGTGGATTATGTAACCAAACCGTTTAACCCTCCGGAATTACTGGCCAGAATAAAAACCCATATTGAAATCAGAGTACTCAGAGGGCTTCTTCCCATGTGTTCCAGGTGTAAAAAAATAAGAGATGACGAAGGATTCTGGAAACAGGTGGATTCATACATTGAGGAGCATTCCCAGGTCACTTTTTCCCAGGGCATCTGTCCTGACTGTCTCACCCGCCTTTACGGGGATAAGGATTGGTTTAAAAAGAAAAAATAAGGAGATTTAAGATTGCTTTTTTAAAGGATTGCCTTATTTTATTAAAATATGAGAATAAATCATTATATTTGGAGTGAATATGAGTAGGATAATTGCAATGTCCGGCAAGGGTGGAGTTGGAAAAACAACGGTTTCAGCCCTTGTGGTTCGATATTTTATAAATCATCAGAATGATCCGCTTCTTGCCATTGATGCAGATCCCAATAGTAATCTTGGTGAAACCCTTGGGCTTAAGATCGAAAAAACAGTGGGTGATATCCGTGAAAATTTTATGAAAGATCCCCAGGGTGTTCCCTCGGGCATGGATAAAATGTTGTATCTTGAAATGCTCATGAACCAGGTATTGATAGAGCAAAAGGCCTTTGATCTCCTGGTTATGGGACGACAGGAAGGTCAGGGATGTTATTGCATGGTCAATAATATCCTTAACCGGTTTGCTGAAGAACTGGAAGGCAATTATAAATATCTTCTAGTGGATAATGAAGCCGGTATGGAGCATTTAAGCCGCAGAACCAGTGGCAAGGTGGACATCCTTCTCATGGTAACAGATTATGCTTTAAGAGGATTGAGAGCTGTGGGTCGAATCAATGAAATGCTGGGCGATCTTAAGCTGACGGTAAAACATAAGGGATTGATTGTTAACCGGGCACCGGAAAACTTGAGTAAAGCATTTCTGGATGAGGTTGAGAAGATCGGAGTTCCCATAGTGTGTACCATACCGGATGATAAAAATCTTCTTGAATTTGACATGGAAAGAAGGTCACTTCTTGAACTGGAAGATGATTCTCCGGCAGTTGCTGCAATTGATCTTATGATGGAAAAGCTTAAACAGGCCATTGATTAAGGCATGGATTAATTATGGGTTATGTATTTGATTTTAAAGAGGCAGGATCTTATGATGTCTGGTTTGACCAGGTTAAAAATAAGTATTGCCTGGATCTTGAAATCAAATTAATGATGGATCTTTTGTCCCCGAAAAGCGGACAGCGGATCCTTGATATCGGCTGTGGAACGGGAATCAGCCTTGAACCATTGCTGGACAAAGGATTAAATCTGACGGGGCTTGATCCCTCCCAGTATATGCTGGATCTGGCATCAAAAAGACTTGGGAATAAAGTGGATCTTCACCGGGGTATGGCTGAAGACCTTCCCTTTGATGACAATTCTTTTGATTCGGCATTTTTTTTTACAAGCCTTGAGTTTACAGACCGCCCGGCCAAAGCCATTGAAGAAGCCTGCAGAGTGGCAAAAGATTGCGTTATCCTATGTGTTTTAAACCGGCACGCGCCATTAAATATGGTTCGACGGGTTAAAAGTTTTTTTGTGTCCAATATCTATAACTATGCCCATTTTTTCAGTATCTGGGAACTCAAACAGATTCTTTTTGCCATCCTGGGAAATGTTCCTGTAAAATGGAAGACAACCCTGCAATTCCCCTTTGCCTGCGGACAGATCGCCAGGTTTGTGGAAAATTTTCAAATTGTTCAGAAATCATTTTTTGGCACACTCATTGGCATGAGGATTCAACCTGTGCCAAAATTTCGGACAAAAACCCTGGTTCTGAAAGTGAGAAAGTCAAAAGCCTATAAGCCTGCATCTGGATTGGCCACACGAATGAGGCCGTAAAAATGGAAACCCTGATCTATGAACGACTGGAAGAAAGCGTCGTAAAATGTCATATCTGCAATCATTTCTGTGTTATAAAAGAGGGGAAAAAAGGAAGGTGCGGGGTTCGTGAAAATAAAGGGGGAACACTTTTATCCCTTGTATATCCAAAAGTGATTGCAAAAGGTGTTGATCCCATTGAGAAAAAGCCTTTGTTCCATCTAAAGCCAGGGTCATTTTCCTATTCCATTGCCACGGTGGGGTGTAATTTCAAATGTGCCTTTTGTCAGAATTCCGATATCGCGCAGATGCCCCGGGATTTTAAGGGGATGATCCAGGGAAAAGAAATGCTTCCTGAATCCATTGTGAATGAAGCCTTGAAAAAAGGCTGTGAAAGCATTTCATATACCTATACAGAACCCACCATTTTTTTTGAGCTGGCCCTTGAAACCGCAATACTTGCTAAAAAAAAGGGGCTCTTAAACGTTTTTGTCACCAATGGTTATATGAGCCAGGCGCTTCTTGAAATGGTTTCCCCCTTTCTTGATGCAGCCAATGTGGATTTAAAGGCATTTAATGACAGGTTTTATCAGACCTATTGCAAGGCAAGACTTGAACCGGTTAAAGAAAATATTAAACAAATGAAAAAAATGGGAATCATGGTGGAAATAACCACGCTTCTCATCCCGGGCTTGAATGATGATGAAACTGAAATTTGTGCAATGGCAGACTATATTGCCAATGATCTGGGAAGGGAAACACCCTGGCATATTTCAAGATTTCATCCCAGCTATAATATGACGGACAGGCCCGCAACAAGCATCTCATCACTGGAAAAGGCATATTCAGCGGGTAAGGCAGCCGGCCTTTTTCATGTTTATATTGGAAATGTTCCAGGTCTTTCTTCTGAAAACACCTATTGTTCTTCCTGTAATGCGCTTTTGGTGAGAAGATATGCTTATCATATAGAAAGTTATTTATCCGAAGGCGGAAAATGCCCTGAATGTAAGAAAATTGCCTATGGAATATATTAAAAGCAAGATACTGGTTTATGGGAGAATGATTAAGTTTTCCCATACCATTTTTGCCCTGCCCTTTGCATTGTCTGCAGTGGTAATGGCCTGGGAGAATCATACCCCCTCTATCCTGGATTTTTTCTGGATTCTGATGGCCATGGTGGGAGCAAGATCTGCAGCAATGGGATTTAACCGGATTGTGGATGCAGATCTTGATCTTAAAAACCGGAGGACAGCCATAAGGGAAATTCCTTCAGGATTATTGTCAAAAAAAGAGTCTTTTCTTTTTGTGGTCCTGTTTTCACTGATTTTTATTTTCAGTGCAGCCATGCTGTCCCCTCTTTGTTTTATACTTTCCTTTCCTGTTTTATTTTTTTTATTGTTTTATTCCTATACCAAACGGTTTACAAAATATTGTCATCTTTATCTTGGGTTTGCCATCAGTCTTGCCCCGATCGGAGCATGGGTGGCCATTACCGGGACCCTGTCATGGAGCATTGTTTTTCTAAGCCTTTCTCTTATGACTTATATCGCCGGGTTTGATATTCTCTATGCCTGCCAGGACATTGATTTTGATCAAAACCAGGGGCTTTTTTCCCTGCCGGCAAAAATCGGGCCTGAAAAAGCCATGGGCATTTCTTTAATCCTCCATGTGGCAACCTTTATTTTTCTGTTTATCATGTATGTCATCTTTGATATGCATCCTGTTTTTTTAGTATTTTTAGGGATCATCGGGCTGCTTCTGACAGCAGAACATAAACTTGTGACACATGATAATTTAAAGCATATTAATATTGCTTTTTTCCACGTGAATTCAGTGATTTCTGTTATCCTTTTTATGGGCGTGCTCGTACAGGGTTTTTTTAGATGAAAAATAAATTGATTGTCTTTTTTATCTTCATCCCATTTATCCCCGGCCCTTTATCATGAAACAGCTCCTTATCCTTCCGGAAGGGAATCCAGGCCTTTGGTTTGTCATTGATACCCTCAGGAAAAATGGATTCCAGGCCTATATTGCAGGGGGTGCGGTAAGGGATTTCCTGCTTAAGAGAAAACCCGATGATTTTGATATCCTGACCAATGCATCCATTAAAGAGGTGACAATTGTTTTCCAGGATCAAAAAATTAAAACCATGGGGAAAACATTTCCCATTTGTACGATAAACGGCATTGAGATATCTTCCGGCCGGGCAAAATTTGATCCCGCGAATTTTCCTGAATCAGATCTGGCTCAAAGAGATTTTACCATCAATTCAATGGCCTGGGACCCCATATCAAAAAATATTATTGATCCGTTTAACGGGAAAAAAGACCTTGAAGATGCCATGATAAGATTTACAAAGGATCCTGAAAAAAGAATTGCCGAAGATCCTGCAAGAATGATCAGGGCCTGCAGGTTTGCAGCCTTGATAAACGGATCTTTTTCTCTTTCTTCTCTTGAGCTTATACTTGCCAATAAGGATAAGCTGGATACATTCGTTGCAAAAGAAAGAATCCAAAGTGAAATTATAAAGGCCATGGGGCTAAAAAGACCCTCCCTGTTTTTCAAGGCCTTAAAAAAGACAGACCTGTTGTCTAAGATTTTTCCAAGCCTTGATCGCTGCCATGGTCTTGATGGCGGTCCCCATCATGGAGAGACGGTTTTTGAGCACTGTTTGATGGTGGGAGATGCCCTTTCCAAAAGCATGCCTGTTTTAAGACTTGCAGGATTTTTACACGATGCGGGTAAATTCGATGCAGCAAACATAAAAGAGGGCAAATTGACATTTGCAGGGCATGAGAATCATACCCGGGCCGTTATCCATGATCTTGAAAGATTAAGATTTTCTATCAGGGATATCACCCATATCACGTCTTTGATAAAAACCCATATGCGGCCGTTGACGGATCAGACGACACCAAAGGCAGCAAGGAGACTGCTTTCTATGCTGGATAACAACGGGCTGGATTACCGGGATTTCATGCGCATGAGGATTGCAGACAAAAAAGGGAACCTGGCTAAAAGGCCATATACTATTTCTGAAATTCGTATTCGGTTGAAAAAAATTTTCGCCCAGATGGAAGGGCAGAAAACTTTTGATATGAACCATCTTAAAATCAATGGAAATGATATTATCCGGATCCTGGGGTTGGAACCCGGGCCTGATGTCGGTCGGATAAAACACCAGCTTTTTGAAATGGTATTGGATGATCCTGAAGTAAATAATTATAATGATTTGGAAAAACTATGCCTTTCGTTACAAATAAAAAAATAATTCTTATATTCGGATGCCTGACCATCTTTTTTCCGGGGGCTTTTGTTTTTGCTTTTCCCGGGACGATGGCTTTGGCATTATAACTTAAAATTGCTTGCAAGTCTTTGCCGATCAAAGATATATAAATGTCGGTAAAATTTATTTGAAAGAAGTCAGTAATTATTAAAGGATTATGGTAATGAGTGAAGTTGTATTGATAAATATTACAGGCAGAGACAGAAAAGGAATGGATGCAAAATTTACAGGGATTCTGGT
>JAOZRF010000514.1 GCA_029940245.1 Desulfobacula sp. | reverse complement strand
CCTATCCCATCCATATTGATTATGGGCAGGGTGCCTATGTCTATACCCATGAAGGCCATAAACTTTTTGATGTCACCAATGCCTATGGTGCCATTGTTCATGGTCATGGGGATCCGGATATTGTCAAGGCAGTTCAGGAAGGAATCGTAAAGGGTTCTCAGTATTCTACCCCCACGGATGGGCAATATAAGCTGGCAAAGCTTTTATGCGAAAGAATACCCGGGTTTGACAGGGTCAGGTTCGTTAATTCAGGGACTGAAGCGACATTGTTTGCTTTAAGAACTGCAAGGGCATACAAAAAGAAAGACAAGATTCTGAAAATGGTTGGGGGATTTCACGGAACCCATGATTGTGTAGCAGCATCCACAAAAAAGAACGTCATCACTGCAGGGATTCCCAAAGGCATGACCGAAGACATGCTGGAAGTTCCATTTAATGATTTTGATGCCCTTGAAAAAGCGGTAAGGCAAAATGCTGACCAGCTGGCAGCCGTCATCATGGAGCCTTTTCTTGGTGCCGGTGGTGTTGTGCTGCCAAAACCAGGCTATCTTGAGCATGTGCGCAAAGTGACATTGGATAATAATGTTCTGCTGATTTTTGATGAAATTTTTTCATACAGGGTTAATACAGGCGGGTGCCAGGCTCTCTTTGGGATAACACCGGATCTTACAACTGTTGGCAAGGTTATAGGCGGCGGGCTTCCCATTGGTGTGTTTGGCGGAAAAAAAGATATCATGGATATCTATTGTCATGAAAATACAGATAAACCATTGTATCATTCCGGCACCTTTAACGGGTATGAAACTGTTATGCAGGCTGGGTTTGCAGCCTTGTCCAAATATGATGAACAAGCTGTTGCCGATATTAACATGCTGGGAGATTATTTCCAGAAAGGCCTGTTGGAAAGCTTTAAAGCCAATGGATTAAATATCCAGTCCAACCAGATCGGATCGTTGCTGAACCTGCATTTTGTCAATGAACCGGTCACAACGGCTGAGCAGGTTTTAAAATCAGAAGAACAGCTTCACACGCTGATGCACCTGTCCTTACTGAACAAAGGAATCTTTACCATTCCACGGGGATTATTTATCCTGTCTACCATAATGACAGAACCGGAAATTGATCATCTGGTCAATAAAATTGATGAAACATTAAAAGAATTGTTGCCATTGATTGAAGAAAAATATAACCATTTATTATTGTAATGGTTATCACTAAAAAAAAATCCGGTAAAAGGAAATAAATGATTCTGGATAAAATTGACAAGCAGATCTTAAATACACTTCAGGAAAATGGAAAAACAACAAATTCCAGGTTGTCTAAGATTGTCGGGATATCAGCCCCTGCAACCCTTGAAAGGGTAAAACGACTGGAGCTTGCCGGGGTGATTTCCCATTTTACAGCAGTCATTGATCCTGAAAAAATCGGGTTTAGCATTATGGCCATGGTCAATATCAGCTTAAGCCTGAGTAGTCTTTCATCTGTGGCTGCAATAAAGGAAAAATTTGTTGCACTGGATGAAGTCATTCAATGCTACCAGATCGCGGGTGCAAATGATTTTATCCTAAAGGTGATCGCAAAGGATATTAAAGCCTATGGTCAGTTTATGAACATGAAGCTAACCCAGATAGAAGGTATTCAGGTCATTAAATCTTCTTTTGTGATTGATAATGTCAAGGATAAGAAAATGTTTATTCTTGACCTGGATGAGGATTATGGGTTGTAATCGATAATAAAAATTTTTATAACAGGAGAATGAAAAAAATGGATAATAAAATAATCATCACAGCAGCAGTTACAGGATCTGTTCATATTCCAACCATGAGTGATTACCTCCCCATAACTCCTGACCAGATTGTGGAGGATGCAGTAAAAGCCCATGAGGCAGGCGCTGCCATTGCCCATATCCATGTGAGAAATCCTGAAAACGGCTTGCCCGTATCAGATCCCGCGCTTTTCATGGAAGTATGTTCAAAGATCAAAGCCAGATGTAATATGATATTGCTTCCCACAACAGGTGGCGGCATGAATCAGACCACTGAAGAAAAACTGATTCCCATCAAGCAGTTAAGGCCTGAAATGTGTTCTTTTGATCCTGCACCCTTTAATTTTGGTATTTTTCAGATTGCAGGGCGATTTAAAGAGTATAAGCATGAATGGGAGAAAGATTATCTTGAACTGTGTAAGAATGTAACCTTCAGACCAACCTC
>JAOZRF010000513.1:1541-2211 GCA_029940245.1 Desulfobacula sp. | reverse complement strand
GCCAGGACATGAAGTCATCTGGCAGTGTTTTAGTATACCGGTTGGTGAAATCCACAAGGTCAGATGGCTTATTATTTAAATCTTTGGAGAAAAACTGTTTCAGGTGAGAGGTGTTCTCCCATCTGAGCATATGTGAATACACAGGAGAGTCTAAATCCATCATTCCTTTTTTAAAGAATTGTTCTAAAAATTTGACAGCCTTTGAATTGTTCTGGGAAAAAATATAGGGATAGAGTTTTTCAAGCAGCCTGGGACGTATTTTTGAGTCTGGATTTTTTGCCCAGAAGCGGCGGACCTTGTCTTCTTTAAAAATATTGTATCCGGCAAATACTTCATCTGCCCCTTCTCCCGTTAAAACTACTTTAAAATTGCTTTCGCGTACAAGTTGTGAAAGCATCATCAGCGGGGCAGGGGCAGTTCTTATGATAGGGGTTTCCGTGTGCCAGATCACTTTGGGAAAGATCTTGCCGATATCATTGTATGAGCATGATATGGTTTTATGGTCTGTGCTTAAGTAGTCAACGGCTTTATTCTGAAAATAGGATTCATCAAATTGTTTGTCGGAAAATCCCACGGAAAATGTACATAGTTTGTTATTAAAATTGTTTTTCACCAGAGCACTGGTATAGGTGCTGTCAATGCCGCCACTGAGATATGCGCCCACGGGAAC
>JAOZRF010000513.1:0-1531 GCA_029940245.1 Desulfobacula sp. | reverse complement strand
TATCAGCCCGAAGTCTGATACGGGTGGCATCCAGAAGAAGCTGGTTGAGTTCTTCTTTCCAGTCTTCAACAGAACGTTCCTGATAGGATTTTTCGCCAAAGGGTAATTGCCAGTATTGTTTTATTTTAAGACCTTTTTTTGAAAAACGGGCATAATGTCCGGGCGGGATCTGGAAAATATTTTTAAAACATGTTTGATCGTTTAAAGTTGCCCAGCAGGTGAAAATATCAGATAAGTTGGCAGGATCGATCTGTCTTGGAATGGTATTGTCGGCAAAGATGGCTTTAATTTCAGAGGCAAAAACAAGGCGGCGATTATTATGATAGAAAAACAGGGGCCTTATACCCATCCTGTCACGGCCAAGCAGGAGTTCTTCTGTATTCAGATCCCAGATTGCAAAGGCAAATTGACCATTTAAATGTTCAAATAAATGGGTGCCGAATTCCTCATACAGATGGATAATGACTTCTGTATCTGATTTTGTATAAAATTTATGCCCTTTGTTTAAAAGCCGGCTTCTTAATTCCGGATAATTGAAAATTTCTCCATTAAAAACAATCCAAATTGTTTTGTTTTCATTGTGAATGGGTTGGTCGCCGCTGTTAAGATCAATGATGCTCAAACGGGTGTGGGCAAGCCCGGCCGGCCCCTGGGTATAGGTTCCGGAAGCATCAGGACCCCTGTGACGCAGGAATTCTGTCATTTTTATAAGAAGGCTTTTTTCTTCAGGTGATTGATAATTTATAATGCCTGCAATTCCACACATAATGATTCCATGCCGTTTTTCAGGTGATAAGTAAAGGGCTGTTTTTTGCAAATAATATCAGGTTCCAGAAAAATATCGCAGAAATTATGGGATAAATCAACAGAGAATTTCTCAAATTACCAATAATGCAAATTTTGGCAATATTGGTAATTTTGGTAATTTTGGTAATTTGTGTCCCCTAAAAAAGTTGTTCTCATTGAATTTATGGCTTATAATAAAGATCAATTTAAATATTATTTTAAGGAGTTGCATAATGGAAGCAATTGAATTTAAGGCGAAAATCAAAAACGGATTTATTCGTATTTCGGAAAAGCTGAAAAATTTTTGAAAAAAATCAAATATATCGTTTTCAGTCTATTTGTCATTTTATTTGTTTACGGCGGATACATTGAGCCAAATGCAATTCAAATCAGGGAAATAAAGATAAACGATGATTTTATTGGCAAGGCTTTAAAAGATAAAATCATTGTTCATCTTTCAGATCTGCATATGTCGAGGTTTGGAAAGGTTGAAGCTGGGTTATTGAAAAGCATTGAAAGGATCAACCCTGACTTGATATTTCTGACAGGCGATTATGTGAAATGGAAGGGGGATATTCAACCTGCACTACAGTTTTTATCCATTTTAAAAGCAAAATATGGTGTTTTTGCCGTAATGGGGGATTATGAATATTCTGATTCAAAGAACTCCTGCCTGTTCTGTCATGAAAAGGGAAGCGGGAGAATCACAAAACAACATAATGTCACGATGCTGAGAAATTCTTTG
>JAOZRF010000107.1 GCA_029940245.1 Desulfobacula sp. | reverse complement strand
TTATTATTATGATTTGTACAACTATTAGGGAAGGTGACGACTGCGTATTCATGACCAAAAAAGGCTGTGGCTATAATGGAGGAGCATGTCTTCCCATAATTGATGAATGCCGGGGATGTGCAAGAGCTTCAGAATTTAAAATCGGGACATATTGCACTGCAGCTCCAGATCCTTCATTAAAATGGAAAAATGGAAATTGTAATATTGCAACCCATATTAAAGCTGCTGAATCTGCCAAAAAACAAAAGATTAACCCAATCAAGGCATCCAAAAGAAGATAAATTTTATACTTTAGTTTTATTTAAACTCTGTGGTTTTGATATTAATAAAGCCACAGAGTTTTTTTGGGGATTTCAATTTTATCTATTAACCATTTTAAAAGAATGAGCTATGAATCCAATTGCAAAAGATTTAAACAAAATTATTAATGGATCCAATCCCCACATTTTTGAAATGCTTTCCAATATGGGCAAAACGCTTTTTTTCCCAAAAGGCATTTTAAGTCAGGGTGCTGAAGCCAAACAAAAAGCAGATAAAATAAATGCCACGATTGGCATTGCAAAAGAAGGCAGTCATGTATTCAGCCTTTCTTCACTCACAAAATATATTAAAAATATTGATCCGGATGATTATTTAACCTATGCCCCTTCATTTGGTATTTTAGAATTGCGTAACAAATGGAAAGCGGAGCTTTATAAAAAAAATCCAACCCTTAAAAATAAAGAAACCAGTCTTCCTGTTGTGACTTCAGGTATCACCCATGGGCTCAGCATATTGTCTGATATGTGGATTGATCCGGATGATGTGATTGTTATGCCTGATATGATGTGGGGCAATTATAATATGATCTTCTGTGTCAGGAACAATGCCCGCATCATTCATTATAAAGCCTATGATGATCAATTGACCCGGTTTAATATTGATTCTTTTGAACGCGTCATCCGCGAACAGGCAAAGAACAATGATAAAATTATTACTATTTTAAATTTTCCCCATAATCCCAGCGGATATTCTTTGAATATAGCAGAAGCACAAAGGGTTGCAGGCATTCTCATTGATATTGCCCAGAAGGGGACAAACGTGGTTGCAGGATGTGATGACGCTTATTTTGGCCTTTGTTATGAAGCGGAAACCAGCAGAGAATCCATATTTTCACAATTGGCGGGAGCTGATAAACGTCTTGTTGCTGTAAAAATTGATGGTGCAACAAAAGAAGATTATGCCTGGGGCTTGAGAATAGGTTTTATTACATATGGTGTTTCTGGTGCAACTAGCACAGTTCTTGAAGCACTGGAAAAAAAGACGGCAGGATGTATCCGGGGAAATATTTCCAATGCATCCCATTTAAGCCAGACCCTCCTTTTAAACTCCATGGCAGATGAACACTATGAAATTTATAAACTAGAAAAATTTGAACTCCTGAAAAAACGCGCATTAAAAATACAAAAGGTATTAAAAAATCCGAAATTCAATGATTTCTTTGATGTCTATCCCTTTAACTCGGGTTATTTTATGTGTATAAGGCTCAAGGATGTGGATGCAGAAATATTAAGGGTTCATCTTCTGGATAATTATGGCGTTGGTTTAATTTCTTTTGGAGAAAAAAATATCCGGGTGGCCTTTTCCTGTGTTGCTGAAAATGATGTAGAAACATTATTTGATGATATATTGAGTGGTATTAATGACCTGAGAAAGGGTTGATGACCATGGGTTTTAGAGAAAAGCTGGGTTCAAGAGATATTGCAATTGCAGGAAGATGGCTGTTCTATTTTGTCATGATCGGAATTATTGCCGGTGGCGGTGCCGTTGTTTTCCATTATTTATGCAGTCTTGGTATGCATTATTTTTTGGACTTGATGGCAGGATACAGACCCACATCTCCTGCCGGAGAACACCTTCTTCTGCCCCACACCCAGACGTCTTTCAGCAAATGGATACTTTTAATCCTCCCTGCTTTGGGTGGCCTTGTAAGCGGGTGGATCGTTTATACATTTGCCCCTGAAGCCGAAGGTCATGGAACCGATGCCGCCATTGATGCCTACCATCATAAGGGAGGGCTTATCCGTGGCAGAATACCCATCATCAAAACCATTGCTTCCGCCCTAACCTTGACTACAGGTGGATCAGGGGGCAGGGAAGGGCCCATTGCACAAATCGGTGCGGGATTTGGCTCTTTTCTGGCCACCAAATTCAATCTTTCTGAAAGAGAAAGAAGAATTATGATGGCAGCCGGTATTGGTGCAGGGGTTGGATCCATATTCCGTGCTCCTCTGGCAGGTGCACTTTTTGCAGCAGAAGTACTCTACCGGGACCCTGACTTTGAATCAGAAGTCATTATTCCGGCGGGCATTTCCTCTGTTGTGGCCTATTGTACTTTCTGTCTTGTTTTCGGATGGGGTTCTTTATTTGAATCTCCAGATTTTATCTTTCGAAACCCGTTGGAATTAGGACCTTATATTGTCCTTTCCGGTGTTCTTGTCCTTTCAGCTATCTTTTATATTAAAGTGTTTTACGGGGTAAGAGACCTCTTCCAAAAATTTTCAATTCCCAATCATTTTAAACCCGCCATAGGTGGGTTGATTACAGGAATTATCGGATTTTTTCTCCCATATACCCTTGCATTCGGATATGGAATTGCCCAGGAAGCAATCTTCAACCAGGTGGCCATTTCAACTCTGATTGCATTGGCCATCGGAAAAATATTTACCACATCATTTTCCATTGGTTCCGGAGGCAGCGGCGGGGTATTTGGTCCTTCCATTGTCATAGGGGGAGCCATGGGGGGAGCTGTGGGGAAAATTTTTAACCTGCTTATTCCTTCGATTGTCACAAGTCCGGGATCCTTTGTGATTGTTGGTATGGCAGGTTTTTTTGCCGCAGCATCCAACACGCCTATTTCAACGATTATTTTTATCAGTGAGATGACCAACTCCTACCACTTGTTGCTGCCCAGTCTCCTGGTGTGTTCTATCTGCTATTTACTCTGTCAGCGATGGACAATCTATGAACAACAGCTTAAATCAAGGATTGATTCTCCAGCCCATGCCGGTGAATTTATGATGGATATTCTTCAAACCATAAAAGTCAAAGACTTAAGACATCTGATCAAAGAGGTCAGGTGCGTGAATGAAGATATGCCTTTCAGCGAATTTAAAAAAATATTTTCAAGTACAAAACAGCATTATTTCCCGGTAATTAACAGCAAGGGAGATTTTTCAGGTATTTTTTCCTCCAATGATATAAGGGAGGTTATTTTTACCCTTCATATAGAACAATTGGTTGTCATGAAAGATATCATGGGGTCTGACCTGATTTACACAACCCCTTTTGAAGACCTGAATACAACGCTTTTAAAATTAACTAAAAAAAATATTGATGCCCTGCCTGTTGTGGAAGAAGATAATTCAGGCCATCTGATTGGTTTGATTTACAGACGGGACATCATTTCACATTACAACCAGCATATCAAAAAAATAAAAAATCACAAATAATTAACCTTTTTTAAAAACAGCCCATGGGCTGGTGCTGTTTGACCGGCAAGGCTCCTGTCTTTTGCTTCAAGGATCTGAATAAACTCATTCATTGAAATTTTGTTCAACCCAGCAAGGACAATGGTTCCCATAAGATTTCTCACCATATACTTTAAAAACCCGCCGGCACATATTTTAAATACAAGACGCTGATGATCCAATTGACTGATGTTGAAAAAAAAAACCTGTCGAAGGGTGGAAGAACGAGGACTTCCTGTATTTTCAAAGGACTTGAAATCAAAAACTCCTGTAATGGCATGGCAACATTGGGTCATTGCTCTGATATCAAGAGGGGATTTAATATGCCATTGATACATTCTTTCTATGGCACAAGGGTCCTGCCTGTTCAAAATAAAATAATGGTACTCTTTTGAAACAGCATTGTATCGTGCATGAAAGCTATCTGCTACAAGATGGCAATCCCTTATCACTATAGGGTCTTTTATCAGGCTGTTCAGTGCTGCTTTAATTTTTTGGGGGAGAATATTCGTATCAGCATGAAAGTTTGCAACCTGACCAAAGGCATGGACACCAGCGTCAGTTCGCCCTGAACCTGTAATTTTGATCTCCTGGTTCAGAATCAGGCTTAACGCTTTTTCAATTTCGCCTTGAACTGTTTTTGTGTCTGGTTGTTTTTGCCATCCGAAAAAATTCGTACCATCATATTCAATAATAATTTTAAAATTTTTATTCATTTGCAACGATAAATTCAGATAGTTTTTTATTTGCTTTTAGAATGTTAAAGGATAATTTATTGGCTGAATCAGGTCCAAGGATTTCTGTATACTTTAAATATAAATTTTTATAGGCAAGAGCAACAGGGCTTTTTAATTCAAGCCCCTTTGCAGTGGGTGAAATAAATGATGCCTTGCCTTTGGACTTGCGATTGACAAGTCCTTTTTTTTCCAGGACATCTACAAAGCGGGTAATGGTGGAAGGGGTCAAATTAAGACAATAACTCAAGTCTTTTGGGCTGATCCCGGGGGAATCATACACCATCAGCAATAAGGATGCATGGGCAGGGGAGAGGTTTAATGGCGCAAATTCTTTTTCAGCAAGTTTTAACAAATACCTGGACAGGGCATTGGTATTAAAAAACAGACAGCTTTCTAAGAAATTTTCATTATGTTCCATTTTTATTTTACCTTAAAAAAAGTATGCGGTTGCATATACAATTATAATTTTTAAGCCCTTATGTCAACACAAGAATGTCTATTGTCAATAGAATGGTTCCTCCTTCTTGAATCCGGTTGGGGTGGATTGCAACTCATCCGATTGAACTATTCCCTCCAACCCACACCCAACCTCCCCGGCAAAGCACTTCAAGGCCCAAACTCTGTATTACACCGGTGTATTGAAGTTAACAAAAAATTAATTTTTTGATTAATCTCAAGCCTCCAATTATAGTTTATTTTTTGATATCGCTTTACAGGCATTTTCAAAGTTGCTATTTATTGATTTAAGCTACTATGGTACTTGAGGTCAGATATCATTCAATTTTCCATGATATTCAGATCTGTACAATTACTTGTTGGACTGACAAAAACAACTTTTAGATGAATTGGATTAAGGAAAAATAGTATGTCAAAAACAAAAAAACCAAAATTTGGTGAGTTGTCGCCTTTGTATAAATTCAGTCTTAATCCATATCCTGATCAACGCTTTTCACGTTGCCCTTTTTGTGAACACAAGACCGGACAACGTAAAGTACCTCTATTTATTCATATCGACCCAAAGTATCCGATTGCTCTAAATTACACTTGTCGTTATTGTAAACAATGTGATTCGCTCATTGCTCATAAACACGAAATTGAGCATTTATTGACGACAATGTTTAAACAGCTTGACCCTGGTGTTATTGGCAATGAATACTTAATCATTGGTACTGTGGAAAAAAAGACTTGGCGGGAAAACATGCAACATCCAAAAGAATCAACCGAAATGCGTTCGCAAATACATGATTTCAAGACGGTTCACGCAGAAATACGTATGACACAAGGTGGCTGGTATGGTCCCGATCAGAAACCAAAGGTTAGGAAACCACCACAGTCAAGTGAGTGGATTAAATAGTGGTATTATTTAATATAAAATTATCCAACAACGATGCTGCACATTGACCGCAAGGGGCGCGCAGGCTTTTTGCCTGTTGCAGTGTTTGCCGGTACGTGTCGCAACGTTTGGTTTTCTTGCGGCAAGTGAACTTGGTCATCGTTATAAGCCGAACGATAAATAAAAAGGAGAATCCATATGACTGATCGTAGTCGGAAGGTAATTGGTTATTTTGCTTTTGCATCTCTTTCTGAAGTTGTATGCACTGGAGATCAAGGTGACGCATGTGTAATATCTGGATCTGTTCGGGCTATGAAAGATTTCCTTACAGAAATCGATCCGGATGGACAAAAAGGACATACCGTAAAAAAAACGAGATTCGGGGAAATATTGAGAGGTCTTAAACTTGGTGCGGCCTATGGGTTTGACGAGGAGTCGTATAAAAAGTTTTATCCGCTCGCACGGAAAGAAGGATTATCGGTTGAAAAAGCTGATTTTGATGAAATGAAAGGTAAGGGTTTTCAATTTTTTACAGTCCAACTAAAGAACTTATAACAAACGCATGGAGCCGGACGCTCATGCGTGCTAAAAGGAAGAAATGAACATTGCAATTTATCCATAATGATTAAGGTATAGTAGTAAGGATTAAAATGGCAAAGAATTTTCAAGATGATGATAGAGAAGAAGCAATGATTGCTTTATTCAACCTTTATAAGGATGAAACAGAAGGGCGCTCTGGCGTAGATGCTTTTCTGGAATTAGATGGAAAGACTATTCCTTTTGAATTAAAGACGACCTCACAAGGTTCTGTCACTACAGTAAGAGACTTTGGTCCTGACCACATATTAAAATGGAAAAATAAGCATTGGCTTATAGGCTTTTTTATTAAAGGCAGGGAATACTATAAATATGGTTCTCCATCTATGATGACAAAGTGGATAAAAAGTAAAGAAGAGTATATTTCACCAGACTTCAAACTGGCAAAGCTTGTACCAGCCAAAATAAATCTTGATGATATGTACCAGATTATAGGTAAAAAAAATGTTTACACCTATGAAGATGCCAAGGCAATCCACAAAATGCAATATAAGAAAGAGCAGTATTTAGGGTTGCAAGATTTAAAACATGGTTATAGCTCAAAAAGAATGCTTGAAATTGTAAAAGATCGAGCACAATATTTAATTGAAAGGGGAAGCACTTTGAATAATCCACATATCCCTTTTTCGTATTTTAATGGCTGGACGGAAATTACCAAAGATCATGCTGAACAATTAAGAACTATGGTTCGCAAATATTTTAAAGGGTGAGGTAGATGGAAGCAACAAAATCGTTTAATAATACATCAGTTTATAAAAATTCCTCCCAAAGAGTATATGATATTACTGATGAAAAAAGAGAGCTATATAGAAAAATATCACATGAATCTCGATTATCAAAACTTGCTGCTGAAAAAGGGCTTCTTGATTCTATTCATGATATAAATATTCCATTTTTTGACCCTAATTTATTAATGCCTCAACTGAAAAACAATGCTTTAACTGCTGTCAGTTTGTTTAGCGGAGGTGGTGGATTGGATTTAGGCTTCTCTAAAGCTGGTTACAATCACATTGCTTCTTATGAACTTATACCAATATGCAAGGATACATTATCTTCAAATCTACAATGTGAAAAAATACACTGTGGTCCTGATAAAGGCGATGTCACAAACATAGATTGGAATAATTACCAAGGAAAAATAGATATAGTTCATGGTGGTCCACCATGTCAGCCATTTTCAATTGCCGGTGCGCAAAAAGGTTTAGATGATAAAAGAAATATGTGGGGAGAATTTAGTAGAGCTGTTAATACAATAAAACCCAAGGTATTCATAGCAGAAAATGTTCCTGGAATACTCAATCCAAAATTTAAAGGTTTTATCAAGAAGTATATTCTCGACCAACTTTCAGATTACTCAATAGCTACTTTTGAGATGCATACCGCAGATTATGGAGTTCCACAAATTAGAAAGAGAGTATTTTTTGTTGGTTTCAGAAGCAAAACAAATTTTAATAAATTTACCCCTCCCCAACCCACTCATACTTGGAGTCATTTAGCTAATAAAGGTTCATTCTATACATGTTCGTTGTTCGATGATGGATTAGAAAAAACAAACGGGGTTCGGGAATGCTTGGGATTACCAAATAGTGGATTTGATAACTTGGCACCTACCATTAGAAGTGCCTTCACTGGAAAAAGAAATACAACCTCTATTCTAAATAGTACCGCAGGTCAAAAGGCTTGGGGGGATATGCAAATATGGCCTAATGGTGTTCAAGCCGATAGAAAAAAAGCATCAGCATTTCCCGCAAAAAATGGTCATTTTAGGCTTTCAGTTCAAGATGTTGCTCTAATTCAAGGCTTCCCTGAGTCGTGGGAATTTGCAGGGGCTGTATATCAAGTGCTTGGGCAAATAGGTAATTCTGTTTCACCTCCTGTTGCATATCAAGTTGCATTAAGTGTTTTAAATATATTGAAAAAAAAAAGTGATATGTATGAATAAAGAAAAATCCAAAAGAGAACAGGAAGCGATCCTTCGCCGGGCAATAATAGCTGCAAAATCTGAATATTTTTCATGGACAGAGGAAGAACAGGAAAAATACAGAGCCCAAAGAAAATTGAAAGATGATTTTATGTT
>JAOZRF010000512.1 GCA_029940245.1 Desulfobacula sp. | reverse complement strand
TTCCCGCAATTGTTAAACATTAAATTGTAATCCAGATCCTTTGTCAGGACCGGCCAGAGATCAAGGGCTTCCTTGTAAAGGGGAACATTATACTGGGTTCGCTGATTGGCGCGAACAATCGCAGTATTTCTTCCAGCACCGCCAAATCCGATATAGTTCTTCTCTATAATCGCGATATTTGTGATGCCATGTTCTTTTGCAAGAAAATAAGCCGTTGCCAGGCTGTGAAGCCCGCCTCCAATGATAACCGCATCATAGCTTGATTTAAGTCTGGTTTTTTTCCCCCACATGGGTTTGCTTTTAAAAAACATTGGCCTTCTCTTAAAATTATGGATTGTTGTTAAATTACATCTTATCCATTTTCTTCACTATAGGATGAAATGATTTCTGTCAAGCATTTATTCCATAAATGATACTTTTTCTTTCATAGACCCTTGACAAAATCATTTCCTTTTTAAAAACAAATAATATTAGCTTATTACAATACACTTAATCAGGTAAAAAAAATAATGAATGACCCTGGATCGCACCCCGTAATCACTGATATCTCGAACAAATTGGAGTCCCTCACCCCAAAGGCCCAGACCCTTGGCACCTATATCATGCAAAACCCTTCCAAGGCGGTTTTCATGACCACCAAGGAATTGGCTGAAACCTGCGGGATCAGTGAAGCCACCGTGGTCCGATTTGTCAGCACCCTGGGATACAAAGGATATTCAGAATTTCAGGAAGCTTTAAAAGACTTTGTCAACACAGGCCTTTCTCTTCCTGAAAGAGTAGCCATCAAAGGCATTAAGGAGCCAGGGACGGACAGGCTTCACCGGGGTATCCTGGAAGAATTGAACAACCTTAAATATCTTTATGAAAATATTAATATTGAAACCATGAGCCAATTTGTTGACCACCTGGATAAAAGCCATTCTGTCTATGTTGTAGGCTCAAGACTATCCTATACCTTTGCTTACTATCTTGGCTGGTCTTTGACCAAAATCAGAAAAGGGGTTCACATCCTTAAAGGCAGTGACTCTACCTGCTTTGACATGCTGACCAATGCCCATCCCAACTGTCTGGTAATCCTGATGGCAACTTCCCGGTATCCCAATGAACTGATCAAGCTGAGCAAGATGATCCGCCGCAGCGGCCACACCCTGTTAACCATGAGTGACAGCTCCATCTGTCCTGTAATCGGGTTTGCCGATCTATCCCTTGTGGTCCCGGCAAGATCCATACCGTTTATCGGTAATGTGTCCGGCATGCTGGCCGTCATACAGTTCATTGTCCAGGAACTGGCCAATAGGAAAGGGGAGGAATTAACCCTTTACCAAAAACAATTGGAACAGGTTTATCTGGAAAACGATATCCTGTTTAACCTTGAACCCAAATAATTGGAAAAGTGAGAAAAATATGCTGAAAACCCAGGAAGAACTGCTGAATGTACTAACTCAAATCAACATTGAATACACAAACCATGAACATCCGGCCGTGTATACGGTTGAAGAAGCCAACCTGCATCACACCGGCATAGAAGGTGTCCACAGTAAAAACTTTTTTTTTAAGGATAAAAAGAAAAATCTGTTTTTAGTGGTCACCCTTTCTGACAAGCCTTTAATCATCAAGGAAATGGCCAAAAAAATTAATGCCAAAAGCCCTTCCTTTGGAAAGCCGGATCTTCTGGCCGAAGTTTTAGGTGTTATTCCGGGTTCAGTGACTCCCTTTGCCGTTATCAATGCCCAGAATCATGATATCAAAGTGATACTGGACAAAGATTTGATGGACAACAAACTTTTAAACTTTCATCCCCTGGTGAATACGGCAACAACAACCATTGCCTCTGAAGACCTGGTAAAATTCATGGAATACTGCAACCAGGAATTTGAAATTATAAAATTATAGATTTGCATTTAATGAAAACCTTTTAAGACAAGATTTATCAGCTATAGAATCCATTGAAGCAACCATTGAAATCATTGATGTGGAAATGGGCAAAAAGCCTGAGTATTTGACGGTAGGTAAAACACCCCTTGAGCGGGTACATAAATTGCTGTCAAAGCTCCATTCTATAAGGGTTAAACAGGATAGAGGATCCATGGTTTCCAAGGAAGCCGGGGCGTTAAAGCCTGCATACGATAAAATTATCCAGTCTCCTGACTCGACATCTAATCTTCACCGCCCATCTCTTTCAACACCTTACGCATATAAGGTACCCTGTTCGTGAAT
>JAOZRF010000106.1 GCA_029940245.1 Desulfobacula sp. | reverse complement strand
CCTGTAATAAAACCCAGGGGTCCTGGGCTGCATATCCGGAAGCATATCCGGAACTGCAGATGGCAATAAAAAGTATAAGTATATATTTTATATATTTTTTTCATAACAGGGTTACGGCATTTCTATTATGGGCGGCAATCTGTTTTTCTTTGCACTATTTTTTCAAGCAATTTTTTATAATTCCGAAATTCCCTGAATTCGTGAATTATTGAAAAAGGTCTGCTCCCAACTGTTTCCCCGCTGTGTAATTATGATGCGGGATTCCAGGCGCTACTGCTCTTGTTGTTCGTGCTATGTTAATAATGAAACAAATAGTCTGGCTTTTATCAATAATTTAATAAGGTGCCCAGAACTACATGCTTTTCACTATAATTCAAGAAAGATATTTTCAATCCCTAATATTTCTGCTGCACGATGCATAATTGCATCACAAGTGACTAATTTAGCGTTATATCCCAAACTACAGGCAATGTGTAAAGAGTCAAGAGTCCTGAGAGCTGTTTGCCTACTCGACAACCACTTTTCTGCCTGGCTAAAATGTGTCGGCATTATCTGACGACTCACAAAAAGCCCGGAAGAAATATCTTTGATGAAAGTGACTTGCACTAAATTTGCTTGTGCCTCATTGATTTCTTTTGTCCTCTCCCAACGAGCAACAGCAGAAGAAAATTCAACTTTTGTAAGATCACTGATCAATACCGGTGGCCGTAAAGAAATTAACAAGTCCTGAACCTGTTGACTCATGCTTTCTTCCCTGTAGTATGGCAGTAATGCACTGGTGTCAATATAATAAAATTTATCCTCGTTCATCACGCATCTCACGAATCAAATTAGAACTGGAAATCTTGCTTTTTGGTAATTTAGCCCTGAAATCACCTCGGTCAGGGAATTGGGGGGGTGTTATCTCTTCCTGGTGAATTCCGGACAACTTAGCAATAGGTTTATTCCGGCGAGTAATGACAAACTCTTCGCCTGTTGCTACAGCGTCAAGTATCCGCCCAATATGCTGTCGTGTCTCTCGAACATTTACTTTCTGCATAATATTTTACCTCTCATTACATTTTCAAATACTTGTCATATACGATAGTGTACATGTCCTTAGTGTACATGTCAAGAATTTGAATTCCAGGGACATTACTTATCTTTCTTTTTGATTCTATGTTTAGGCAAATTTAATCCGGGTGCCTGGTTAAACAAATCTTGTGTAAACAGGAATAAACATAAACTTATCCACTTTTTGTCTCTCAAATACCACCGGCGACATGACATATCCTTTTTCGACATTGGGGTGTTCATTCATAAAAATATGAAGGCTCTTGAGTTTTCAGAACCGCCGGCCGCAAGAAATTCCTTCATTACTTTGGAAGATGCATTGGCATTCCGCCGGTAAGAAGATACAGCTTTAGCTGCTCTATTATTTTAAAGTGAGTGGTATCACTCACTGGTCTGAAATTTGAAAAACATGGAAGGTTATCCGCAAGGATTCCCTTGCCTGAAGCATTTAAAAATTCATAAAATATCAGGGCTCCCATCCACACGAACGAGAAAGGAAAAACATCTATTTGGGGAAAATGCCAATCTTAACAAAATCCCCAAATAGGGAATTCATACCTTGAGTTCATATTGACATATTTCATTGCATGCTTTAATATGTAATAAAAAACACTTTTAAATATATAAAAATTAAGCGGGAATTATGAAAGGTTATACAAGAGACGAATTGATGAGTTCAAGTGAAGTAGTACGAAATTTCAGCTCTATTCTTGACAGCATAAAAAATAAAGAAAAAGTTAAGATTGCTGTTATGAGAAAAAACAAACTGGAAGCAGTAATATTATCCATAGATGAATATGAAAGAATTCATGAAATTATGGATCTTTTTGATCATCTTCAAATTTATAAAACAGTGGAACAAAGAAAAACCACTCCCCTGGAAGAGTATATTAATTTTGAACAGATTCTGGCAGATCAGGGTTTGAGTTACGATGAAATATAAAATCCTTTTCCACCCGCAGGCAGCCAGGGAGGTGGAAAAACTTGATAATCGTGTAAAACTCCTTGTTTTTAAACAAATCAAAAAACTATCATTGACACCCCGCCTTGGCCATGAACTTGGGAACAAGCAGGGTTTAGACTTATCAGGATACAGAAAAATTTATGCTGATAAAAAAAAATTAAGGATTATATACAAATTTGCTGATGGGACAGTGTTTGTGCAAATTATTGCTGTGGGAAAACGAGAAAGCATGGAAGCATATAAAAACGCTGCAAAGCGGATATAGATCTATTGCCGGCAAGAAGCATTCCCCCGACTGTGGGAACGACCCTGCCCTGCTCTTCCGTCAGAAGTTTCAGGGTCAATAATTTCTGCTCAGTCAATTGTTTTCCGGTAAATCTGAAAAAGTCCTTGTTGGCTGTTATCACTTTGGAATGAAAAAAAATCATACGTGAATGCAGCATGATTTTGTGTCTACAATGTCTAAGAAAGATTAATTTTGTAATCTCATTTTGGGACCGTCAACCGGTTAACTTTGGCGAGTTCGGGTTGACGGCCTTTCCTATCAATATCTCTTTTTGCTTTACCAATGCAAAATACTATGGCATATTTGATTCATTAATTAGCATTTCATGGTTATTTGTCAAAGCTGTCAGAAAAACTAAAAGAGGCAAGGAAGAAAAAAAGATTAACCCTGGGGCAGTTTGAAGCGCTGGCAATGAAATAAAGAGGGATAAAATGGAACCGCAGAACATAAACAATGATATTGCAACGCTGCCACCTGAAGCACAACGGCAGGTCATTGATTTTATAGAGTTTTTAAAAATACGTTATAAAAGAATCCGTCCGGATAAAAAGGCTGTCAAGAGCAAAATTGCCAATGAACCCTTTATCGGGATCTGGGAAGGCCGCAAGGATATGAAAGACAGCAGCCAATGGGTCCGTAGTGCCAGGGACTCAGAATGGGGTTCAAACTGATATGATCCTTGTTGACACTGATATCCTGATTGATGCAGCCCGCTGTATTAAAGACGCTGTAAACTGCCTCCAACAGATTGAAGACACATCATCTTTAGCCATAAGCGCTGTCACCCAGATGGAACTGATCATCGGGTGCCGGAACAAAAAAGAGCTCAAATCTTTAGAACATTTTTTACAGCGATTTGAACTCATCAGCCTGAACAAGCAGATCTCCGTTACAGCAGCAGCTCTGCTCAAAACCTATCGGCTCAGTCATGGGTTATTGATAGCAGATGCCTTGATTGCGGCAACTGCTGTTGTTAGCAGCTCTCGCCTGGTATCCAAAAATCAAAAAGATTACCGGTTCATTGAAGAGCTGGATTTGATTGAGTATCCAAAACTCAATTTATAATGCAATGACCAAGGAAAGCTGCATTCAGCATGCCTGTGGTTCTTGAAATACAAGGGTTCGCCTAAAGATTATTTGATCGACCAAGATGTGGATCTGGGATTTTTACGGAATCTCGTTGAAGACCCTGGTTTGAATCAAACTTCAAACGCTTACCCGGAACATATTCTACTTCAGGCATTTTATATGAAAGTAACCAAAAATTTTACCATGAAGAGCAAGAAGGACTTGAAGAAAAAACTTCATGGGCTTCATGGTAATCTTTCATGTTTTGTTGTGCCCGCCAGGGCATGGATGTTATTGGAAAGGAAGTCCCAAAACCAATCAAAAAACCTGATTTTTTTGATTCTCCTCCGGTTAAATATATTAATGGTATGGTCTGTCTCAGAATTGAAGTAGATCCACTCTACCCATTTCAAACATCAACTCAGGAACTAAATGAATTGGGACTTCCTAACAAGGAATTTTACACAACCAGCAACTTTTTCGCCAGGCTTATGTCATCACCGTTTGGAACGATTCCCATCGCTAAATTCGTCTGAAGTTTCTGTTTTTGCCTGGAAGTAAAAAAGGAAGGTTACACATTATCCTGAATAGCCAATAGCTCTGGAAATTTCCTTACTTGCACGAATAACTTTTTTCGAAAGGCGTTCATACATTTCCGGCTCCGGATGTCTTGCCCTTGAATAAGAAACATTAATTGCCGCAACCACTTGGTCGGAGTGGTTGAAAATTGGTGCGGCCACGGCGCTCAGACCTTTTTCAAGTTCTTCATTATTAACGGCATACCCGTTTTGTCGAATACGTTCCAATTCCCTTTTCAAGTCTGAAACTGATGATATGGTATTCTCTGTTCTTTTATCAAACATCAGATTTGCCATGATCCAATTGGCTTTTTCTTCATCAATATATGCCAGGATTGTTTTGCCTTGACTGGTACAATTAACCGGAAGTCGAGACCCCACAGAAAGGTTGACATTAAATAAATGATCGGACTGTATTCGTGCTAAAATTATAATCTCTGAGCCTTTTAAAATTGAAAGATTCACGGTTTCACCGGTTTCATTTTTCAGCTTTGTCATAATCGGCAAAGAAATCGTGTGCAAATCCAAATTGCTCAGTGCTGTTACGCCAAAATATATCAATTTTGGTCCAAGCAGGTACTGCCGGGTTTTGGTTTTTTTTTCAACAAGCTGCAAAGATGTTAATGCCTGGAGCAGCCTGTAAATTGTGGTTTTTTTTAAACCGGTTTTTTGGGTTACTTCATTCAGGGTCATATTTTCCCGATTGTCCGCCATGCACGTTAATATGCGCACGCATTTTTCAAGGCTTTTTACTTGATCCTTCTGTCCCATAAAGGTTCCTTATGTATAATATGTTTAAAAATTCTTTTTTTAAATTTCATGTAATAAAACTTGACAACCTTTATCATAACACATACAAATAATTCTGAACTATGGTAACATATTTTAATAAATTCCGCAATATGGAATTTTATTTTGTTTGATAATTAATTTTCCAAGACAATATTTAACCCTGGTTTAAATAAAATCCAGACATTTATAGGTATCTAATGAATAATTAACGTTTTAGTCCGCTAATACCATATTAATCTTATATTAAGAGGCGTTCCATGGAAATGATCCAAAAGGCTGACCCGAGATCCAGGTTGATATTAATAATTGCCGTTCTAATGGCTTTTTATCACTTCTATTTTGCCACCTTCGGATTCATTACTGAAATGAGCTGGCGCGCTGGCCATTTAATGTTCGCTTCAATTTTAATTTTTCTTTTCAAACCAATACGCCAAAAAAAATCCACATGGCTGATTCTTGATTATTTGCTGATTCTGGTCACAATCGTCTCTGGTTTTTATATCATAATTGAATACCCGAATATGAGTCTTAGAATAGGTGCCCCATTGCCATTAGACATCATAATGGGGATTTTCAGCACGATAGTGGTTCTTGAAATCACCCGAAGAACAATTGGATTACCTCTTCTCATCATTGCTGTGGTGTTTATAAGTTATGCCCTTTTTGGGGAATTTATACCAGGTGTATTCGGCCATCACGGGTTTGATTTTGACCGGATAATAACCCAGGTTTACATGACCTCGGATGGGATTTACGGCATCCCCATTGGTGTTATGGTTAAATATGTTTACTTTTTTGTTCTTTTTGCCGGTTTTCTAGAAGCAACAGGTGCAGGAGAGTGGTTTATTAATTTTGCATTCGCACTCACCGGCAGAAGTCGCAGCGGCCCGGCACAAACTGCTGTTTTTGCCAGCGGCCTGATGGGTTCCATCTCTGGAAGTGCAATTGCAAATACAGTGGCCACGGGTTCTTTTACGATTCCTTTGATGAAAAAAGTCGGCTACAAACCTGCCATTGCCGGTGCCATTGAGGCCGCAGCCTCCACAGGCGGACAAATGGTTCCTCCCATCATGGGTGCCGGTGCCTTTATCATCGCTGAATGGACCGGGATTCCCTACAGGGAGATCATCCTTGTCTCAATTGCTCCTGCAATTTTATATTTTATAAGCGTCAGTTTTTTTGTACATATCCGTGCCCTTAAAGATGGCATAAAGAAGGTTCCTGTGGATGAATTACCTTCTTTTAGGGAGCAATTGAAAATAGGCACCTATTATATTGTTGCCATCTCACTACTTATATTTTTGCTTGCCTATGGATACAGTCCTACCTATTCGGTCTGTATGGGCATTGGTGGGCTTATTCTCGTCAGTTTTTTCAAAAAAGAATCCCGGATGACTTTTCCTGTATTTTTAAATGCGTTAAAGAGTGCTGCACTTATCGCTGTTCCGGTATCTGCTGCATGTGCAGCAGCCGGTATCGTTGTCGGGGTGGTGGGGTTAACCGGCCTTGGACTTAAATTTTCCGCCATGGTAATTTCAGTGGCAGGCGGACAAAAAATATTGGCCATTCTCTTGGTTTTACTGGCATCTCTATTCCTGGGCATGGGACTTCCGGTCACAGCAAGCTATGTTGTATTAGCGGTGCTTGCCGTACCCGGACTCAGGGAATTGGGCGTGAGTGTTTTAGCAGCTCATCTACTTGTGTTCTGGTACAGCCAGGATTCGAATATAACACCGCCTGTCTGCTTGGCGGCATATGCGGCTTCGGGGATTGCAAAATCAGACCCTATGTTAACAGGCTTATATAGCTGGGCACTTGCCAAAGGGCTTTATTTAATTCCCCTGCTTTTCGTATACACTTCAATTCTAACAGGAAGTGTTTTTCAGATTATTTTCATAAGCCTTACAGCAACTTGCGGGCTATTCGCAATGACACTATCTTTGGAAGGTTATCTTTTCAGCCCGTTGAACATCATTTCTCGGATCATGTTTTTGGCCGTGACCGTGTGCTGTTTCTGGCCGAACCAATATTTAAACTACACTGGCTGTTTATTGATGGCTGTCTTAATTACGTATCAAATTATCATGAAAAAATTCAGAAACCGGGAAATGGCACAAAAAACTGTATAGATTTTAAATAAGACAATCAAATTATACCACTAGTGAAAGGAGGTGTCTCAAAAAAGGTGGCCAACAGGAATCAAGTGGCAAAGTGAACTTAGGCGTGCAACAATAATAACTAATAATGAGGAGTACAATATGAAAAGTAAGTATCATATTTTAACAATTGGGATCATCTGCACACTTTTAATTATGTCTATCCCTGGTTTTGGTATTTGTGGTGATAGTTATAAATTAACCATTGCAACGGGAGGTACTGGCGGGACTTACTATCCTTGCGGAGGCGGTGTTGGAGAACTTCTTAGATCAAAACTTGATATCGTGGAAGCTGCCACAGCCGAAGTAACAGCAGGTTCTGTTGAAAATGCGCAATTGATTAACCGGGGAAAGACAGATATGGGCTTGATCTGCTGGATAGGTGTTGTCGGCGCAGACTTAAAAGACAAGCTGCCAAACCTGCGCACCATGTTTTTCATTCACGGCAGTACCGTGCATTGGGCTGTTGGTAAAGATAGCGGTATTAATACCTTAGCTGGCCTGAAAGGCAAAAAAGTTGCCCTTGATGCCCCGGGAAGCGCTGGCCTTGTGAGCTCCCAACTCGTTTTAAAGCTTTTTGGCATTAATCCTGACCGTGATATCAAAGCCCTTCGAATCAAACAATCCCAGGGTGCCGACGCCTTTAAAGACGGCCGTATAGATGCCGTGTTCGGAGATGTTGGTTATCCAAATGCAACATTTATGGAATTGACTACGGTTAGAAACGTAAACATTCTTAGTTTTTCCGATGAAGATCTTAACAAAATTTTTACCACATATCCTTCTTTACCAAAGGAAGTCATTCCGGCAGGCACATATAAAAATCAAACAGCAGATATAAACACGTATACGGAATCTGGCCCTTTTGCGTGTCGAGCCGACCTTCCGGACGAGCTAGTATACAAAATCGTAAAAACGATTCATGAAAACCAAACATGGCTAACCCAAAATGTTCATAAAGCTATTGGCCGCTGGGTATTTGATCCATCTGTTGGAAACCTGGCTCCACTTCATCCAGGTGCCGCTAAATATTACAAAGAAATTGGTCTGTTATAATAGTTTGAATATCACGAATGAAATAAATTGAGCTCACAAAAGTAGTATTGTTCATGCTATTGAATTTAAGACTCTAAAAGTCCTCATGAAGTTCAAAAAGAATAAATGAGGACTTTTTACCCAACCCATAATCAAAAGATACGTCATTTGAACCTGGAGTCGGATATGAAAAAAAAGATTGGTTTTATTGGTCTTGGACAAATGGGAAAGTGGATGGCGCTTAACCTGTTAAAAGGCGGTTTTGAACTCATCGTTTTTGATATCTGTCAAGATGCAATGGCCTTTTTGACAAAGAAAGGGGCTAATAAAGCAAACAGTCCAG